>DLOO01000075.1:22717-26845 GCA_002479645.1 Lachnoclostridium sp. UBA7482
GCGGATTCATAATTGCTGCGGAATTAACCGCAACCTTGTCCGCGCCTTCTCTTAAAATCATACGGAAATCCTCCACGGTACGGATACCGCCGCCGACCGTAAACGGAATGAATACCGTCTCTGCAACTCTGCGCACCATCTCCGCGCGAATCGTTCTCGCGTCAGAGGATGCGGTAATATCCAAAAAAACGAGTTCGTCCGCGCCGGCCTCGCCGTAAGCCTTTCCGACCTGCACCGGGTCACCCGCATCCCGCAGATTCACAAAATTAACGCCCTTCACTACTCTACCATTATGTACATCCAGGCAGGGAATAATTCGTTTTGTAAACATAATAACCTCCAAAGGGGAATTGTGTAATACTTACAGGCTGCAAAAATTTTTCAAAATCTGCATACCGACGTCGCCGCTCTTCTCCGGATGGAACTGACAGGCAAATACATTATCCTTCTCAACTGCGGCATGAATCGTCACACCGTATTCGGTCGTTGCCGCAACGACGTCCTCATCTCCTGCTTCAAGATAATACGAATGCACAAAATACACATAGGACTCTTCGGCAAGTCCGGCGAACAAACGCCTGCCCTCACGAAGCTTCAGGTCATTCCAGCCAATGTGCGGAATCTTCAATCCGGGAGCATCGGGGATACGCTTTACGACACCGGGAAGAATCCCCAGTCCCTTGACGTCCGGGGTCTCCTCGCTCTGCGAAAAAAGGAGCTGAAGTCCAAGACAAATGCCCAAAAACGGCTTGCCGCTTGCCGCAAATTCGCGAATCACCGGAATCAGTCCGTAATTCTCCAGTTTATTCATGGCGTCACCAAATGCACCGACGCCCGGCAGGATGCACCGATCCGCCCCGCGGATCACTTCGGGGTCTCTTGTAAGAACCGCCTCCTCGGAAAGTGCCTGCAGGGCATTTTCCACATTGCGGACATTTCCCGCATCATAATCTATAATTGCAATCATGTATCTCCTCCGACCTCGTCATTCTCTCCGACCATCTCAAGTTCAAACCAGAACTCAACGCCGCCCGGATGATTCATGACGCCGTATTTTTGGTGATGGCCTTCCATAATCGCCTTCACAATGGAAAGACCGATACCGCTTCCGCCGTACTCTCTGGTTCGGGCCTTGTCCACCTTGTAGAACTTCACCCATATCTTCTCCAGCTCCTCCTCCGGAATCGGCTCTCCTGTATTATACACGGAAATGCGGACACTTGCACCCTTTTTTTGCAGGGAAACCGCAATTTCCTTGGATTTTGCCACATGATTCATGGCATTGCTGAGATAATTGGTGATAACCTCCTCCACCAGATACTCATCCGCCCACACATAAACCGGCTCCGCTTCCCGGAAATACAGGGTCACACCGGCCTGCTCCCGCAGGATATCGGTCGCATGCAGCACAGAACGAAGCACTTCAACAATATCAAATCGGTTCAGCTCGACCATGTCCTTGCCAAATTCGAGCTGGTTCAGCGTGAGCAGCTTCTTAACCATCTTGCTCATCTTGTCAGCCTCATCCACAATAACCTCGCAGTAGAACTTCCGGCTCTCCGAATCCTCGTTGATGTTATCAAGAAGTCCCTCTGCATATCCTTGAATCAGCGCTATCGGCGTCTTCAGTTCATGCGACACATTGGAAAGGAATTCTGTTCGCATGGCATCGATTTCCGTCTTTCGCTCGATATCCTTCTGAAGCTCATTGTTGGCTTCTTTCAATTCACGAATCGTCTCCTCCAGCTTAGAGGACATTTTGTTCAGGGAATCCCCCAGGACGCCGATTTCGTCATCGGAACGTACCGGGTATTTGGCGTCAAAATCGAGTTTACTCATGCGAAGCGCAATCTCAGACATGCGCCGAATCGGACGAGTGAAGATACCGCCGATAAAGCCCACCAGAATACTGCCGACCATCGTAACGCAGATACCGACCATCGCCAGGAATCGCGACGACAACTCCGCCGCCTCTGCAATGCTCTGGTAACTGGAACGCAGAAATACAAAGCAGCCGTTATCCAGAATACCGAACAGGTCAATTGCGTCCATGTCGAGCTGATGGTCGTGCATCAGATAAATGGTATAACGCTCTCTAATCTCCCGAAGCACCTTGTAATCGCTCGGTTCGTTGGTCAGTTCCAGGTACGCCTGCATCGCTCCTGCAATCCGTCCGAGCGAAGCCTCGTTGTATTCGGTTGTGTACAGGTAGCGTTCATCCTCCTTGACATAGGGATTGATTACCACAATACTCAGTCGTCCGTTGTCCGAAATCTGCTCCAAAAACAGGCTGACATCACTATTCAGCTGCTGCTCCTCGCCGAAGGAGGAATTTATCTTCCGGTAAGCTTTTTCCAGGCTTTCCAACTTCGTTTCCATGTAGTAGCGCTTCAGAAAAAACAGATTCATCAGCCAGCATACCAACACCACGCTCGCCACCGCAATGACAAAGGCATCCACCATCTTTGTCCGAAAAGAGAGTTTGCTTTTCATAGACATTTCCTTCCTTCGTTTTCGTTATCTCATCCGTCCTATGGAACAAACAAAACGCCGGGCTGCAATCAAAGGGCAGATCCCGCAGATCTCCCCTTGCGCGTGGTTTTCTTTGCAACCGCCGGCGTCTGAAATTCCCTATCGTTTTAACCGTGCATGCTTTGTGCAGCAATCCACCTGTATCAGGCCTCGAACTTGTAGCCCATTCCCCAGATGGTCTTGATAAGGTTGCCCTTATCTCCCATCTTGGCGCGAAGCTTCTTGACGTGCGTATCAATCGTTCTGGCATCTCCGAAATAATCGTAGTTCCATACGTTATTGAGAATCTTCTCACGGGACAATGCTACTCCGCAGTTCATCATAAAGTAACTCAGAAGCTCAAACTCCTTCACGCTAAGCTCAATCGGTTCCCCATCAATCGTCACCTGATGCGCCGCCTTATCTACCACAATGCCTTCCATCTGCATTACTTCTTCTACACTGGTAGTCCTGCGTAAAATGGCATCTACACGTGCCATAAGGATACGCGGGCTGAATGGTTTACTAATATATTCGTCTACTCCGAGCTGAAATCCGAGAAGCTCGTCCTTCTCCTCACTCTTCGCCGTCAGCATAATAATCGGCACCTGCGAATACTGTCGAATCTCACGGCAGGTCTGCCACCCGTCCGCCTTCGGCATCATGACGTCCAGAATAATCAGATCGATGTTCTTTTTCTCGAAGAAAATGTCGACCGCCATCTCACCGTTCTCCGCCTCATAGGTCTGATACCCGCGCTTTTGCAGGAAATCGCACACAAGCTTTCTCATGCGGCTCTCGTCATCAACTACCAAAATCTTAATTTCATCCATATGTTTCACTCCGTAAGCATTATGTAGCCGCGTGTCCGATTCCGGATCGGCACGCGCCGGACGCGAGGATTTCGCTCGCCAAACTCCTGATCCGTTTCAAACGTAACATGGAATTATGTCTTTCCTGTGAATTTCACAAATTCTACATATTTTCAATGTTATCCCTCAAAGGAAAAAATCCTGATAGCTTCAATCGTCACTACCGGCTTCGGCTTCAGCTTGGAATTTACCTTTACATGATTGAGTTTATCAAGTATCTCGTAACCCTGATAAATCTGACCGAATACGGTATGATGTCCGTAAAGCCAGGGCGCTCCGCCGTAGGTTGCGTACGGCGCCAGCTGCTCCTTCGTCATCTCCGTTCCGTACGCTTCCTTCAGATAAGCCTCAAATGTCATATGATAACGATTGTCAAGCGGGTCTGCCAGAGAACGGATAATCTTCGCCCTGGTCTGCAGGAGGAAGAACTGGCTCGTATTGGTGCCGTCCGTTCCCATATTTGCCATACACAAAGCGCCGCGTGCCGGTATCAGCTTGTCTGAGATTTCATTTTCAAATCCACTGCCGTAGATGCTCTTTCCGCTCTCGCCGTCAGGGCTTCCGCTCTGCACAAGATAATCCTCCATCACGCGGTTAATCTTCATGCCGTCAAAATACCCTTCCTTCGCAAGCGTCGTAAAATTCTCCACCGCCTTCGGTGCTTCCTTTGAGAACAAACGCACGAAAATCGAACCATATCCTTCGATTACGATTTCCGCGCAGGTCTCGCCCTGCTGCGGCTGGT
>DLOO01000075.1:26892-40326 GCA_002479645.1 Lachnoclostridium sp. UBA7482
ACGGCGCGTCTGCGCCTCCGGTCGGTTCGCCTTCCGGATTCTCCGACACCGTACCGGTTTCCTTGTTACAGCCTGCAGCGCAGAGCGCAAGCATCATTCCCAGAACGAGCAAAAGCAGTCTAGGATAACGTAACCTCGTTTGTAAATTCATTCTTTCCATCGAAATATTCCCTTAAATTGTCCATTGTAGTCGTTGCAATATTGTAAAGTGCTTCTTTCGTGAGAAATGCCTGATGGGACGTCATAAGGACATTCGGAAGCGACACCAGTCTCGCAAGCGTATCGTCGTCAATGATGTCGTTTGAAAAATCCTCATAGAAATACTCGGTCTCCTGCTCATACACATCGAGTGCCGCCGCTCCGATCTTACGGGAAATCAGCCCCTCGAGAAGTGCCTCACTGTCAATCAGTGCGCCGCGGGACGTATTGATAATAAACACGCCTTCCTTCATCATCCCGATAGCCTTCCTGTCAATCAGATGATAGGACTCCTTCGTAAGCGGGCAGTGAAGAGAAATCACATCCGCCTGCCGATACAACTCCGAAAGCTCGGTATACGTTACCTCCGGAATATCCTGCGGATACACATCATACGCAAGAATCCGCATACCGAAGCCCTTGCAAATCGAGATAAATGCCTGCCCGATTCGTCCTGTACCGATGACCCCGACGGTCTTGCCACGCAGGTCAAATCCGGTCAGTCCGTTCAGACTGAAATTGAATTCACGGGTTCGGTTATACGCCCGGTGCAGCTTACGGTTAATCGTTAAAAGCGTTCCCATTGCATATTCTGCAACCGCATACGGCGAATATGCCGGGACACGAAGTACGTGAAACCGCCCCTTTGCGAATTTGAGATCCACGTTGTTGTAGCCGGAGCACCGCATCGCCAGAACACGAACTCCTTTGTCATAAAGCACCTGAAGACACTCCGCCCCCAAGTTGTCATTGACAAATGCAACTACCGCCTCGCCTTCCGCAAAGGTCGCCGTCTTCTTATTCAGCTTCTCCTCGAAGTAATGAATCTCCACGCCGTACTCTCCGGCAAGCTGATCGAAGTAAATTCTGTCGTAGGGCTTGGTGTCATAAAAAGAAACACATTTCATATTTTTCCAAAGGCCGCCGGCTTTCACCGCAGCCAACCTCCTATATTATAGCCGATTTATAAACCGGGTGCAATCACTAGGATAGGCAGAAATGCGAAAAAAATGCTATCCAACCGCATTTTCCTGCAAATACTCGCGAAAATATACGCAAAATCTGACTAAAAATTACAGACGTACTTGGTTCATTCTAAAAGGCTCAGTAAATCCTTGAATTCTTCCAAAATCATCGTGCATTTATCATCACTAACCTGACCGAAACCATAGCTTGCGTAGATGAAATCCACACCGGCACTTGCGGAGGCTTCCTGATCCCCGGCCGTGTCGCCAACATAGGCAATATTCGTCAGGCTGTTACGCTCCATTACATAGCGGATGTTCTCACCCTTCGGCACCTTGTGGTCGCCCCAGTTCTGGAAATCATTGAAATACTTGTCCATCCTGTGTGCCCTTAAGAATGTCTGTACATAACCGGACTGACCGTTGCTGACGATACAGAGGGTGTATTTCTCAGAAAGCTTGGCAAGCGTCTCCTCCAGTTCGGGGTAAAGCACGCCGCCGTGCTCGGAGAGGTAAGCATCCTCAAGCTCGCAGCATTTGTCAAGCACCTGCATGCGCGTCTCATAGGGAAGCTCCGGGAACAGACGCTCCACGATTTTGTCCATCGGAAGTCCCATAACGCCCTGAATCTCTTCAAGCGAAAGCACTCTGTCCTTCAACTCGTCAAAGGTCTGCAGCGCAATGTTCCAGGAACGTGTCAGATTCTCCGTCGCGTCCCACATAGTTCCGTCAAGATCAAAAAACAACGCCTCATATTTTTTCTCATCGTTCAAGGTTCCCTTGCCGATCTTAAGCCGAGTCGGAATTGCAATGTGTGTCCCTAACATAAGGTCCTCGCTTTCCTTAACATTTTTTATTCATTATCTCGCGGAGAAGTTTAATCATCTCTTTTATTATAACCGTTTTATGCGTGTATCTCAAGATGTGAGAGGCAATGTCAGCGGATAAAAATCATTTATACACTGTGCGGTCAACAGGCAAATCAAACAATGAATTACCTTATGGCTGTCTTTTACATAAACCTGTGTGACTTCGCCATTATTTTTAACCTGTTTTTTTGTAAGGAAATCTGTTGTGCAGCTTTTCTGCAGCAGGGTGTCGCCTGTTTCGGAATTAAATTTTACAAACAAGGAATACTATTTTTATATCCTAAAGCGCTTGATTATTTCCCAAAATGGAATTACAATTGGGACAAATGAAAAGACTCGGGAGAGAAGGCGGACTTATTCAAGCCATTGGAACCATATGAAACACCTGATGCTGTAGAGCGACTTTGTGACGAATCTGATAAAGCACTTAAGGAAGATTAAAATCGGGTAATCAAACTTTTTGAGGGGCTGGATTGACGGTCTTTCGTGAGGGTTTTATTAAAGCACAAAACCAGGCAGCTAACATTACGTTGGCTTATATGGGAGACTGTTTCAGGTTTTGTGTAAACTCAAAAAACCGATATAAGATTTTTGATAGTTGCAAATGGGCAGAGCCGATTTTTCCGGTTCTGCCCGTGTCTGTATTATACAGATTTTTTCTTGCAAGACATTCCTCAAAATAGATTTCTAACCGGGAGTGAATCTGCCCCCAGTCCTGTCTGTGACCGGTCTATTTTTGGGTTATGTCCATCATCGCCGGATACAGCATTTTCAACAGGCTGGAGGCAAGCTCTGCTATGTCAGCATCTCCTCTGAATCACGCCGCAGGCAATCTTTTTGCCGGAATTGCCCGAGGGCTGGGTCGTGAAATCATCAGGCTGGTCGTGAATAATGACTGTCCTGCCGATTACCTCATTTACAGAAAAGCGATTGGTCAGAAACAGGGAAAGCGCAAGTCCACAATTTCCGAACAACGCGGGAAGGTCGCCTGCGTGGTGCGGATGTTCAAGGTTGCCGGGGTTGTAGTGAGACATAGCGTCTGCAAACGGATCATCCATGTTGCCGCCGCAGTCGGTCCCGCTGTGGATATGGAATCCAAAAATATGCTCATGGCAGTTCACCTCAGCTTTAGGCAGCCCCATGATTTCGGCTAGGACAATGACGCCCTCTCCTGTTTGGTAAAACTGTACAGCGCCTGATATGGCGGGATACTCTCTGCTGCCCCTTATGTCGGCCACCGCCTGCGGACTGCCGCATAAAACGGATGGAAGATGAATTTTGGAACAACTGCAAAATGATCGATTCATATGGAATACTCCTTAACACCAAGTTTCGATGTCGTATTCTATGTGGATGGGTCGCGCAATGTTCTGATGCTGAATACTGACACATTCGTCTGCCCATTTCGCAGCGGCACAGTCTCTTCCTTAAAATATGCGTAAAAATGCAGACTCCAACCGACAGTGTGCAGATATTCCATACCCCGTTTATCTGTTTTGTGTAGCGACAATCGGAACCGGCGCTTTTCGGCGCGCTGGCTTCGGTCGGCGCACCGCGGTTGAACGATGCACCATTTTGGGCGGGTCAATCAACAACAGTAATCTATTGTTTGAGAAATTAAGTTATATATGGTTTATGGTACCTGCTGCATATTCTTTTGATATTTCGTTCATATACGATATCAAATCTTCTTTGTTAGATTCAGATATTGCAACTGTAGATATGTCGTTTTTCTGACGAACCATGTCCCTTTACCGTTTGGTTTTTTCATAATTTCTCGTTTTCCTCCTTTACAAAACATGTAAACTTATGTATAATGAGCAAGGCAACATTAACTGTAATTTTCATTTTATAGTTATATTATATACAGTAAATTTTAGTAGAATTTCAGTAACTTGAAAAGCAGGTAAAATGTTCCAAAAGCCTTATAAATAAAGGATTTTCCTTATATTTCAGGCATTTCGCATCTGTAGCTCAGCTGGATAGAGTAGCGGCTTCCGAAGCCGAAGGTCGGGGGTTCGAATCCCTTCAGGTGCAGACAGAAAACAAAATATCCCCAGGAGGTAAATCATGGTAAATTGGAACAATTTGGACACTTTGACTTCCTACAAAGAGTTGGCAGCAACCGCAGGAAGCGTTGACCTGACCAAGGTTATGTCCGGCGAGGAAGGCGCTAAGCGTGTAATGAGCTACAGCGTACCGATGGCAGAAGGCCTTGCATTTAACTACGCTGCAAAGTCCGTTGATGACAATGTGCTTGCCAAGCTTGCTGCTCTTGCCGACGAGGCTCAGCTTGCTGATAAGTTTGCTGCCTTGTATAACGGTGAAGTGATCAACACCGGTGAAAAGCGTCTGGTACTTCATCATATGTGCCGTGGTCAGCTCGGTGACGCAGTTACCGCTGACGGCATTAACAAGCGTGATTTCTATACCGCACAGCAGACCAAGATTGCTGAATTTGCAAAGAAAGTTCATTCCGGTGAGATTGCAAATGCAGCAGGCGAGAAGTTCACTACCGTTGTTCAGATTGGTATCGGCGGTTCCGACCTCGGTCCCCGTGCCATCTACCTTGCTCTTGAAAACTGGGCTAAGGTAAACAACACCTTCAAGATGGAAGCAAAGTTCATTTCCAACGTAGACCCGGATGATGCAGCTGCCGTCCTCAATTCTATCGACGTTGCTCACTCTCTCTTCGTACTGGTATCCAAGTCCGGTACTACCCTTGAGACCCTGACTAACGAATCCTTCGTAAAGGAGGCTCTGAAAAATGCAGGTCTTGACGCTTCCAAGCATATGGTTGCCGTTACCAGTGAGACCTCTCCTCTTGCAAAGAGCAGCGATTACCTTGCAGCATTCTTCATGGATGATTATATCGGCGGTCGTTTCTCCTCCTCTTCCGCAGTCGGCGGCGCGGTTCTTTCCCTCGCTTTCGGTTCGGAAGTATTTGCAGCATTCCTGAAGGGCGCTAACGAGGAGGACAAGCTCGCTGCCAACAGGAATATTAAGGAAAATCCTGCAATGCTCGATGCATTGATTGGCGTATACGAAAGAAACGTTCTTGGCTATCCCGCAACTGCTGTACTGCCTTATTCTCAGGCGCTCAGCCGTTTCCCTGCACATCTCCAGCAGGTAGATATGGAGTCCAACGGTAAGTCTGTTAACCGTTTCGGCGAGCCGGTAAACTATGTAACCGGTCCGATTATCTTCGGCGAGCCCGGCACCAACGGTCAGCATTCCTTCTATCAGCTGCTTCATCAGGGAACCGATATTGTTCCTTTGCAGTTCATCGGCTTCAAGAACAGCCAGATTGGTACTGACGTAGACATTCAGGGCAGCACAAGCCAGCAGAAGCTCTGTGCTAACGTTGCAGCTCAGATTGTTGCATTTGCATGCGGCAAGGATGATGCAAACAACAACAAGAAGTTTGCAGGCAACCGTCCGTCCAGCATCATCGTAGGTGACAGGCTCACTCCCGAGACCATCGGCGCTATCCTTTCCCATTTCGAGAACAAGGTTATGTTCCAGGGCTTCCTTTGGAACGTCAACAGCTTCGATCAGGAGGGTGTTCAGCTCGGCAAGGTACTTGCGAAGAAGGTACTTGCTCACGAGACCGACGGTGCTCTTAAAGTTTACTCCGACTTGCTGAATATCTGATTTCGGATACAACAAAAGCATACAAACAGCCCCTATGCCATAGGCTCTGTCCCTTACCGGTATGCTCCGGTGAAGTGAACAATCCCGACATAGGGGCTTGTTTTATCTCCATTCCCTTTATTTGGTTTCGTATCCATCCGGATTGCTGCTCTGCCATCTCCAGGAATCTTCGCACATTTCCTCAATGCCATACTGTGCTTCCCAACCGAGTTCTTCCTTTGCAAGTGTTGCATCGGAATAGTAGGTTGCGATATCGCCGGGTCTTCTCGGCATAATCCGGTAAGGAACCTCCCTGCCGCATGCCTTGCCAAATGCCTTCACAACGTCGAGAACGCTGTAACCCTTGCCGGTACCGAGGTTATAAACCTTTACGCCCGGATTTTCCTTAATCCTGTTAATAGCAGCCACATGGCCGAGAGCCAAGTCAACTACATGGATATAGTCTCTTACGCCGGTTCCGTCCGGAGTATCGTAATCATCGCCAAATATACCGAGGCACGGAAGCTTGCCAATGGCAACCTGTGCAACATACGGAAGAAGGTTGTTCGGAATACCCTTCGGGTCCTCACCGATTAAGCCGCTCTTGTGTGCACCAATCGGATTGAAGTAACGAAGCAGAATGACATTCCAGTCCTTATCAGCAGTATGTAAATCAGTAAGCATCTGCTCAATCATATGCTTGGTCCAACCATACGGGTTGGTCGGGGTACCCTTCGGACACTGTTCGGTAATCGGGACAAATGCCGGATCGCCGTAAACGGTTGCACTCGAGGAAAAGATAATGTTCTTCACGCCATGGCTGCGCATTGCCTCGCACAAAACAAGGGTTCCGGTAATATTGTTGCGATAGTATTCGAGCGGTTTTGCAACGGACTCGCCGACTGCCTTCAAACCAGCAAAATGAATGACGCAGGCAACATCCTGCTCCTTTTCAAATACAGCATTCATTGCCTCTGCATCGGTAATGTCCGCATTGTAGAAGGTAAGGGATTTGCCCGTAATCTGCTGCACTCTGTCAAGCGACTTCACGCTGGCATTGTAAAGATTATCTACGACAACGACGTCATATCCTGCATTTAACAGCTCCACACAAGTATGACTTCCGATATATCCTGCTCCGCCGGTTACTAAAATCTTCATATTCATCCTCCTTATCTGCCGTTCACGGCATCAACAAACTTAAGAAATGCGGCTTTACCGTTTTCATCTCTCTTATATACCCCCGCACACTCAAGAATCTCCTTGAACACAATGCCGATTTCATCCTTCAGAATCTGATCGATATTCGTCTCGTCGATGCGGTTGTATTTGGTTCCGATCATGTCAACCCACGCCGCATGTTTTGCAAGCGCCTCATCCTTTCGGATATCCCCGCCGGCTAACATTGCCTTCTTCAATGCGGCAATCTCATCCTTCAGTCGTGCCGGAAGCACCGCAAGTCCCATAACCTCAATCAGACCGATATTTTCCTTCTTGATGTGATGGTAGCTCTCCCAGGGATGGTACAAACCGAGCGGATGCTCCTCTGTCGTAATATTGTTGCGAAGCACGAGGTCAATTTCGTATCGGCCGTCCCGCATACGTGCAATCGGAGTGATGGTATTGTGCGGCTCGCCGCCGGTCTCTGCAAAGATAAATGCCGCCTCGTCCGTGTAGCCTCTCCATGCATCCAAAATCTTATCCGAAAGTACAATGATGCGGTTAACGTCCTCGCCCTGCAGTCGAATGACGGACATCGGCCATTTTACAATTCCGGCCTTGATATCGTCAAACCCTTCCAAGTGAATTTCAGTGTCAAATGGCGCTCTTGCCATTGCAAATTCGTAATTTCCGCCCTGGAAATGGTCATGGCTCAGAATCGAACCTCCGACAATCGGAAGGTCCGCATTGGAACCGACAAAATAGTGCGGGAACTGCTTTACGAAATCAAAAAGCTTTACAAAGGTATCGTGACTGATTTTCATCGGCGTATGTTCACCGTTAAACACAATACAGTGTTCGTTGTAATACACATAGGGGGAATACTGCAAGCCCCATTTCTTACCCTGGATACAAACCGGGATGATGCGGTGATTCTGTCTTGCCGGATGATTGATTCGTCCCGCATAACCTTCGTTTTCCATGCACAAAAGGCACTTGGGATAATGATTTGCCGGCATGGTCTTTGCCAGAGCAATCATTTTCGGGTCTTTCTCCGGCTTTGAAAGGTTAATCGTGATGTCAATATCGCCGTACTCCGTCTTCGTAATCCATTTCCGGTCTCTGGCTACTCGATAGGTACGGATATAATCCGACGCGCGGCTCAGATCATAGTAATAATCGGTTGCTTCCTTCGGAGACTTCTCGTATCTCGCCCGGAATTCTTTTACTACCTGACTCGGTCTCGGCATAAGCGTGTTCATAAGCGCGGTGCCGTACAGGTCTCTTGCCGCCGTAGACTCGCCGTCAAGCAAACCTCTTTCGGCTGCGTCGTCAATCAGGCACTTGAGTACCTGCTCCAGCTGTTCCGGGGTGGTGATTGCTTCCGTCTCGCCCGGATCATCGTATTCGTCGCGCTTCAAAACCGCAAGAAGCAGGTTGGTAACATAAACCTCATCCTCTGCTTCAAGAAGGTGATGCATAGTCCCATAGGACACAAGCTGTTTGATACATTTATTTACCATAGGTGATAGCCTCAACTTTCTTACATGACACGGATGCCGCCGTAAGGACGTACCTTCAATACATGACAGCTATCTTTTCCGAAAATAGCCTCAATTTCAGTCTTGTACTCTGCAACGGCGTCATTTTTCACAAATGCCTGAATCGTTCCGGCAAAACCGCCGCCGTGAACACGGCAGACACCTTTGCCTTTCAGGTAATATTCGCTTGCCGCAAGTGCAACGGATACATTCTGCACATTCGGATTCTTCAGGCTGAAAATGTTCTGCAAATTCTTTGCTGAGGATGCTCCGCTCTCTGCGATTGCCTGCAAAAATCCTGCGAAGTCATTTGCCTCCAGAGCTGCAACAGCCTCGAGTACACGATCCTGCTCGGTATAGAAATGGATAGCACGAAGAACCGCACGATCTCCAATGCTTTCGCGAATCTTAGCGATATTGGCAAGGAACTCTGCCACGGGAATTTCCCGCAAATACTCTTTTCCGAAAAATGCTGCAATTTCCTTCATTTCCCGCGGAATTGCCGCATAATCGTCGGTCAAGTCGGCATGAGAACCCTTGGTATCAACAATGCAAAGACTGTACGCATTTCCCTCAAAATCGCTCGAAACCTGCCTGATGACCGGCTTCTCAACATCGGCAAAATCAATGTACACCAGACCTCCGACGCTGCACGCCATCTGATCCATCAGGCCGCAGGGCTTGCCAAAGTAAGCATTTTCCGCATACTGACCGATCTTTGCGATTTCCACAGCCGGAACCTTCATGTCGTTATACATTCCGGAGAAAATCGTACCAATCAAGCTCTCAAACGCTGCGGAGGAGGACATCCCTGCACCAATCAGCACGTCCGAAGTCACATAGGCCTCAAAGCCGCCGATTGCGTATCCCCTCTGACGAAGACCTGCCGCAACACCACGGATAAGTGCCGTGGTTGTTTCCTTCTCCGCTTCACAAATCTCCGTGTCGGAAAGGTCAACCTCCAAAAGCGGTGCATTGCCGGACACCAAGTGAACCATACCGTCGTCGGTCGGAGCCGCAACTCCGATGGTATCCAGATTGATACTTGTCGCAAGTACATGACCGTGCTGATGATCTGTGTGATTACCGGACACCTCGCTTCTGCCGGGTGCGCTGTATACAGCCACCTCCTTGTCTCCAAACAGGC
This sequence comes from Lachnoclostridium sp. UBA7482, assembly GCA_002479645.1. GTDB lineage: Bacteria > Bacillota > Clostridia > Lachnospirales > Lachnospiraceae > ISDg. The sequence goes on from DLOO01000075.1 coordinate 36,407, forward strand.
TGTGGAACTTAGCAAGCGCATCCTGATAACGCTGCACATTGTACGGCACCATCTGCGGGCCCACATAAACCTCCCGCAGACGATTGTCGTATACCCCGTTTTTTATATCCTGAACATATTCCTTCCAATTTTTCATGCCGTACCCCGCTTTCTATCTCGCTTTTGAAGTTTTTGCAAGCATTTTCCCTGCAAGCTCGAACAGGTTTCTCACACAGTAGGTTGCAAAACTGTCCTCCACATCCGTTTCGCTGACAAGACAGGTATCCATGCCTGCCCAGGTGCCTCCGAGAATATCCGACGAGATACTGTCACCGACGACAAGATACTGTGTCACGTCTGCTTCGCCGATTTGCTCCTTCACCTTATCAAAAAAGAGCGGCGCCGGCTTCTGTGCTCCCAGATCATCTGAGATAAACATTGCCTCGAAGCAATTTCCAAAGCACATTCCCGCAAAGCGGCGCTTCTGCACCCATGTCGTTCCGTTCGTGATAATCGCCAAGCGATACCGCGTAGCCAGTGCGCGGACAGCCTCCTCGGCTCCCGGCAGCACAATCGTCAGGCTCGCAAGTTCTTCCATATAATCCTTATTGATATCTATCACGTCACGCTCCGGCTTCTGCGCAAGCGTCTCTACAAATTCCGTAAAACGGAGGCGTTTCAGTTCCTCTTTATCAATTTTCTTGCGTTCCAGCATCTTCCAGTAACGATTGTTAATCCTATTATAGCAACGTACATCCTCATCGGTCAACTCAATTCCGTATCCGCGGAAGGTATTCACAAGTGCCTGACGCTCGGTCTCGGTAAAATTCAAAATCGTGTTATCCAAATCCATCAATAAAATCTTGTATGTATTTTTCATCCCCATCTCCCATTTATGAAATAAATTCAAACTTTTTCCTTTTTTCGGACATAACTTTTTCACACTTGACTGTTAAACTGGCGTCATAAACATACCGATGCAGAAGCTGGCCATATACGGCACTTGCCTGACTGCATGTATTTTGGGAGGTTCCCATGCACAAGAAACATATGCTTCGACAGTTCTCTGTCCTGCTCACACTTGCCCTGCTCTGCGAGACAGGCTGCAGTGACAAAGCCACAAGCAACAGTGGTTCTACAGATATGGATATATCCGCATCCCCCGCTCCGGAAAGCGGTGACACAACTAATCCCGGCGGTTGGAAGCCGGATAAGGACAATCGTCCCGGATTTCCCGGAGACTCTTCACAGAGCGATGACTACACGCAATATGCGACGCTCACCGTGGATACCGAACTGAACGTCGGTAAGTACGATGATGGCTCCGGATTTGTCGATATGACAGAAACCGCCGTGACCTTATCAGACAGTGGCTTTACCGTAAACGGTGACGGCGCCGAAGCGACCGGCAGCCTCGTTACGATAACCTCCGAGGGCGTTTACCGATTGACCGGAAGCACGGCTGAAGGGCAGCTTGTTATTAACGCCTCCTCGGATGCACACATCCGTCTGATACTCGACAATGTAACTATGAGTTCCACAAAGGGTTCCCCCATCCTGATAGAAAACGCGAAAAAGGTTTTAATTACCCTAGCTGATGGTACCACAAATTCCATCACGGACGCAACCCCTTATTCCGAGCTTACCACTACCGCTTCTACCGAAGACAGTTCATCCGAAACGACGGACGAGAATGCATCTGCCCCTGCAGGGATTTTCAGCCGCGACGATTTGACCATTGGCGGTACCGGCACTCTGGTAATTACCGGCGCAACCAACGGAATTGTCTGCAAGGACAAGTTGAAGCTTCTTGACGGCACCCTGAAGATTACGGCAGGCAACAACGCCGTCCGCGGTAAAGAATGTGTTGCTATCTACGGCGGCACCTATGAAATTAAGAGCGGCAACGACGGCATCAAATCCTACACCAACAGCGAAGAAACCTGCGGCTTTGTTCTCATCGAGGGCGGCAGCGTGGAAATTACCGCAGACGACGACGGCATTCACGGCGAATACCTGACTCGCATCAACGGCGGCAGCTTAACCATCACTGCGAAGAAAAAGGCGATTCGCTCCGATTACCATCTGGAAATTAACGGCGGCGAATATCAGATCCTCTCCTCATACGAAGGTTTGGAAAGCCCCTGGATTCTTTTAAGCGGCGGCAAAGGTGAACTTCACGCTTCCGACGATGGTATCAACATTAACTGCGTTGAGAAAGGATTTGGCGGACGCCCGGGTGAATTTATGACCGGAGCAGGCAATACCAAAGTATCGGACGAGTCCAATAATTCTACCAATGTAGAGACAGGCCTTTTCATAACCGGCGGTGAACTGCTCGTCTATGCGGACGGCGATGGACTCGACTCTAACAGCAACATTACGATGAGCGGCGGCGACATCACCGTATACGGTCCCCTCTCCAATAATAACGGTGCTCTCGACTATGCCGGAACCTTTACCATGACCGGCGGTACACTCCTCGCTTCCGGTTCGTCCGGAATGGCTCAGTCCGTAACTCCGGACGGTCTTTACAGCCTGATGGTTCAGTGGAGTCAGGCGGTAGCTGCCGGAACAACCATTTCCCTGCAAGATGCATCCGGCAAGACAGTATGGTTCGCCGCACCCGAGAAGAATTTCTCCAACCTTGTGCTCTGCACTCCAGAGCTCTCTGCCGGCAAATATGCGCTTTATACCGGCAATACTAAATCCTGTGACTTTACCATTGGCAACGCTTCCACAGCCATCTCCTCAGACGGCAGTGCCATCACCGGCGGCGGTTTCGGCGGACACGGCGGCAGACCGGGCAGACGCGACAGTCAGTAAATAATCATAGCCTCCTTTACAAATATTTTATTCCACACAAAAGGCACGGACGCTATACACGGAATCCCTGAAGGGTGCCCTATATAACATCCTGCCTTTTTCCCTCTATCATGATTACCAAAAAACTAGCGGTACTCCACGGACAATGTAAAGTCCTGTCCGCTCACATGTACCTTTCCGACGGCGCCGCATACAACAGGCATCATCGGCGCCACGTGACCGATATCTACATCCATTACCACAGGAACGTGATACTCTTCGAGCAAATCCCAAACCGCTTTATACTGATCCAGACCCATGAATGCTTCCCCGTGGTGATACGGTCTTCNNCGGACGGTCTTCCGATCAGGAATCCCTTTACATGACGGAACCATCCCGCATGTTTCATTTGCCAGATAGCACGACGCATGGAAAATACATTCAAGTCACATGCCTCTATGTACCAGAGGATTCCATCCTCCTCATACCGCTCGGCAAATTCCTCCACCCGGTCGTACTGCGTCCCAAGCAGATTCACCAGACAATCCATACAGCCGCCCAAGAGTCTGCCCTGCATTTCTACATTAGTAGTCCCATTATTTCCCTTGTATACACGAATCTCCCTCGGTTCGGTCACATGGTAAGGCGCCAGCGGATTTTCCGGACTCTTTAAGGACTCTTTCTCCCACAGCGGATATCCGTTAAAGCAGCTCTTCTCCCCACGAAGCAGCCGATAGGCATCCTCGATGGACGCATGCCACGGCTCCATGCCGTATGCCGGCGCGCACGGTCCGTACACCGATGCCACATCACACAGCGTCGCCAGCAAAAAGGTCGCATTGGTATTATCCGAATATCCCGCAAACCACTTCGGCTTTGNNGCAATCCGTTCCCATTCCACATAATCGAGAATCTCACACATCAGCTCACCGCCGCCGCAGGAAAGCAAAACATCACTTTCCCCGCTCACATAAGCCTCGGTAAATTCCTTGCCGCACAGCTCCGGCGTGTTGCTGATTCCGATACCGCTGCCCTCGTAGCAATTCGGTCCGAGCACCAGTCCATGCCCACGCTCGCGAAGCTTGCGCTTCGCCGAATCAAATGCACTCCGGTAAGGTTCCGTATTACAGCCAAAG
>DLOO01000075.1:40345-44804 GCA_002479645.1 Lachnoclostridium sp. UBA7482
AATTCAGGATAACGCATAAGCTCTATCTGCCCGGCGGCAGTTCCTTTCTATCAAATCACAACCTTCTGGCACAGCACCGACACAGTCCGGTCACTGAAATCCCCGGTTTCCACCAGATTCACAATATCCCCCTTGGAGTATTTGCTCTCCGGATAAACAACAACCACAGCCTCATCGCCATCCTGCAGGAAATTACGTTCCCCATATGCGGTATAGCGGGTGGCGCCGATGGACACCAGAATCCTGTCCCTGCAGCCTGCCTCATTCAGGTAGGCGTTGATATGCTCCGCCGGACCCTCGTTCTGCTGATAATTCAGCTTCTCGATAATCCAGTCCGTCAGCTTCCCGTAAATATAACTGTAATCCCTGACAGCGCTGTCCTCTCCGTACGGATTTACCACGCCCTCTCTTACCAGAAAGCTCGCGATCCGGTAATCATCCAAAATGCCGCCCGGACGGAAGGTATCAACCGCAATCTGATTTGCGGAGAATCCTTTACTGCAAGGCCCCCAGTTCTTCTTCTCACTGATTTTCTTCGCCCCTTCCTTGCGGATAGAGCAATCGTTGGATGCGCCAAATACTAACGGCTTCAGTCCGGTAACCTTGTCGCTCTCCCAAACTGTCTCGAAAATAATCGCGCACTCCGGCTCAATCTGTAACTTCCGCTCACCCTTTGGAAAAATAATCTTGTCCGAATCGAACGGAAAGACCTTCAGGTAATCCGGGGTCTGTGCACCACCGTTTGGAATATAGGTCGGAAATACCGCCTTGGGCGCATTTGCTTCCTTTGTCACCACATTCTTAAAATCCGGCGCTTCCCCTGCCTGCTCCAAATGCCCGGTAAAGTTGCCTGCCACACCAAAGGCGGCTATTTTCTTCAAGTCAAATTCCATAAAATAAACCTCATTCTGTTACATCTTGATTTCAGACGCCAAAGCGGTATTCCTAATTTATCTCTCAAGCGTTCCGCAACCGTCATTTTACCAACAGCCTGCTTACTTCTCTGATTATATACCTTTCCAATAACAAAAACAATCTAATATCAAACTAATTGAAAATCTTCCTGTTTTTATGTACAATGGAAAAGGAATATTAGACCAAGAAAGCGGTATTTGTGAGGAAGGCGGAAATGGGAAAAGAACTATCGGAAATGTCTTTAGAAGAATTATGGGAATTGTTCCCCATATTTCTTGTTGCGCATAAGGATAAGTGGAATGTACTTTATGATGAAATGGAATCTTTTCTTAAAAGCGCATTGTCTGAGTGTCCGATTGAGAGAATCAGCCATATTGGGAGTACCGCTATATCCGGGATATGGGCAAAGGATATTATTGATGTACTGATTGAAGTGTCAAAGTATTCTGATATTCAGAATACGGCAAGGGCAATGGAAAAGAACGGATTTATTCGTATGTCCACAGAAACAAATAGAATATCGTTGAATCGTGGATATACGAAAGACGGGTTTGCCGATAAAGTGTATCATGTACACCTTCGTTATATTGGGGACAATGACGAATTGTATTTCAGAGATTATTTGAATGAACATCCGCAAATAGCAAGAGAATATGAACGCTTGAAATTGCAGCTGTGGAAACAGTTTGAACATAATAGGGATGCTTATACTGACGCAAAGACAGCGTTTATTAAGAAATGGACATTGGAAGCAAAAAAAGTTTACAAAGGGAAATACTGACAGATTCCCATGTATCGGTCAACCAAACAAAGCGAAAAACTAAAACTTCGGAGAAAAGCGTATGATTAGAATAAGACCATATAAGGTTGCAGATGCAAACGCCATATTATCATGGTGTCAAGAGGAAAAAGCATTTTATCAGTGGACAGCAGGAGTGCTTGGTAAATATCCGATTACACAAAACGAATTCGGATTTGTTGAAGCTTTCATGCCATTTACTGCATTTGATGAATCGGAAATTATCGGTTTTTTTATATTAAGAAATCCCAAGGAATCACCGGATGAGTTACGTTTTGGATTTGTTATTGTAAATCCGGACAAGCGTGGGAAAGGCTATGGAAAAGCAATGCTTCAATTAGGCTTAAAGTTTGCATTTGAAATATATGGTGCAAAGAGGGCATCGCTCGGCGTTTTCGAGAACAATCCTGCTGCTTATTACTGCTATAAAGCGGTTGGGTTTCACGATGTGGTTTCTGATACGCCTGAAACATATCAAATTTTGGGCGAAGAATGGATGTGTAAAGAATTGATGATAGAAAACAGATAAATGGATTATTTGCCGGATCGACAGACGTATGGAATGAAAAGAGGATATTATGTCAGCAAGATTAAAATACGGAAATACAAATTCCTATTTTGTGCGGGGAACAAGCGGCGGTTTATTGATTGATACGGATTACGCAGGAACTCTATCCGCTTTTTATAAGGCACTAAAGAATAATAACATATCCATAGCCGATATTACTTATATTCTGGCAACGCATTATCATCCGGACCATATCGGACTTATCAGTGAGCTGACAAATTTCGGAATAAAGTTATTACTTCTCGATACTCAATATGATTATGTGCATTTTGCTGATGACATATTTAAGCGGGAAAAGCATTTGCACTATAAGCCTATTGACGAAAAGAACGCCGTCATAATTACTTGCAAAGAAAGCCGCGGGTTTCTTGCCAAAATGGGGATTGCGGGAGAAATTATTCCGACTGCAAGCCATAGCAAGGACAGCATATCTGTAATTTTAGATAACGGAGAATGCATGGTAGGCGATTTAGAGCCGATGGAATATCTTGATGCTTATGAGGAGAATGCTGCTTTACAAAGAGACTGGGAACTCGTTATGAGTTACAATCCGAAAGTAATACTTTATGCTCATGCTAACGAAAAACGTCTTTGAGATTTCTTGCCGATGGACAAATCCGAATTTTCTGTTTTCTTTCACTTCGTATTGAGCCGTTTTGTCCCTGTAACCAAACATAAAAAAGGTATTCTTATATAGCAACCATTTATTCTTTTCCGCATTATCAATTATTTTGTCGTTTGAAAAAACAAAATAGACAACAAGAAAGACGTATGTATATTCCGCAAGACTTTTTCCTCCTATGGAAAGACATTCGCTTAACAAAGGCAGCGGCAATCCTAAAGAAAGCACCAGCCAAAACGGAATCGGCATAAGCAATATTGTCCCGAAAAGGAACGGAACCGGCAGCCTTTTTACTCTTTCAGCAAGATGCTCTTTGCCCTCAAAAACAATGTAATGTTTACGCATACCTGAAATCTATCCTTTATCCATCAATCTTTGATTTTCTGAATCCATAGTATCACAAAAAAATGAATGTTTATTATAAATCAAATGATTTTATTATAACGGTATTGACATTTCCAACCACAATAACTATAATCAAAAACAGGTGTTGCAAAACGCCTGTTTTTGAAATAAAAGGAGATGCGACAATGCCACCGAAAGCAAAATTTACAAAAGAAGAAATTATTGAAGCAGCTTTAGAAATGGTCAGGAACGAGGGCTTTGCCGCATTGACCGCAAGAGCCCTGGGGACAAAGCTTGGCAGCTCGGCAAGACCCATATTTACCGTATTTCAAAGTATGGAGGACGTCCAGCAAGCCGTTGTCTGCGCAGCAAAAACGCTGTACAAAGAATATATTCAAAGGGGACTTTCCGATACTCCCGCTTTTAAGGGCGTGGGGACGCAGTATATCCTTTTTTCCGTGAATGAGCCTAAGCTTTTTCAGCTTTTGTTTATGGGGGAGCATACCGACGTCCCCGAATTATCGGCGGTGCTTCCGATTATTGACGAAAATTATGAGGAGATACTTTCGTCCGTAAAGGTGGGCTACGGTCTGTCCCGCGAGACGGCGGAAAAGCTGTACCGCCACCTTTGGATATACACCCACGGTATCGCCGCTTTGTGCGCAACAAAAACGTGCCGTTTTACGGGTGAAGAGATTAGTACAATGATGACGGAGATTTTTATCGGTCTGTTAAAAAGCCTGAAGCAGAATTAGTCTTACAAAAAATTAAACCGTGGAGGCTGAAACAATGATAGAAGCAAGGAACATAACCAAATTTTACGGTAAAGGCGAAAGCCGTTTTCAGGTGCTGAAAAACATCAGCTTAAAAATCAAGGACGGCGATTTTACCGTGATCTTAGGCGCGTCGGGTTCGGGGAAGTCAACGCTTTTGAACACGCTTTCCTCTCTTGAACGTCCCGACAGCGGCAGTATTTTTTATGACGAAAGCGACATAACGACATTTTCGGAAAGCGAGCTTACCAAGCTTCGCAAGGATAATATCGGATTTATTTTTCAGCAGTATTATCTGCTGCCGAACATGAACGTTGACAAAAATGTTAAAATGGGCGCGGAGCTGGCAGGCAACAAAAATTACAGGTCCATTATTGAAGCCGTCGGACTCGGCGGGAAGCTCCGCAAATACCCGAGCGAGCTTTCGGGCGGCGAAC
>DLOO01000075.1:44863-45152 GCA_002479645.1 Lachnoclostridium sp. UBA7482
ACGAGGAGACCGGCAGACAGGTTCTCAACTACATATGCGCTCTGCAAAATGAATACGGATTTACTATCGTTATGGTCACGCATAATCTGAACATAGCGGAAATGGCGGACACGGTCATAAAAATGAACAGCGGAAAAATATCGGAAATTTACTCAAACAAAATGCGGAAAAACGCTTACGAGATCGGGTGGTGAAAAAATGCTTATCGGAATAAAGGATTTGGCAAAGCTGTTTGCAATAAGTATTGTTACCTGCTGCGCGGTTTTTGTGTGCGCATTGTTTTTGAATT
>DLOO01000075.1:45190-45472 GCA_002479645.1 Lachnoclostridium sp. UBA7482
ATGTACGACGCGCAGGTGGCGACGGGTAAGGTCGTAGTCGGCGTTTCGGGCGGCTGTCTGGTCGCCACAACCGTGGTGCTGCTGATTTTTTATGTAAAGAATTATATCGACAGCCACGGAAAAGAGCTTGGTATTCTAAAGGCGTTGGGGTATTCGGATATAAATGTCGCAAAGCATTTTTGGGTATTCGGCACAAGCGTGTTTATCGGCACGGTCGTCGGGTATGCCGCCGCCGCAGTCTACATGCCGACATTCTACGCTGTTCAGAATAATATGGAGCTT
>DLOO01000075.1:45618-48781 GCA_002479645.1 Lachnoclostridium sp. UBA7482
ATCAAGGTAAGCAAGGCTGACGAAAAGGATATGCCTTTTTTAGCGGACTTAAAAAGGAACACCTTAAAAAGCAGAAAAATTCTTGTGTTTTTCGTTGGATTTTCGGCGTTTTGTTTTTCGGCAATGACACAGATGTCCATGTCCATGGACGAACTGTCAAGCGAAACAATGTCGTTTATGATAATTTCGATAGGGCTTATTTTAGCGTTTATGACGCTTTTAATGTCTCTTACGAGCGTGGTAAAATCAAATACAAAAACCATTGCAATGATGAGGGTTTTCGGATACTCGCAAAAGGAATGCAGCGGCTCAATTCTCGGCGGATACCGTCCCGTTTCGTATGTCGGATTTGCTATAGGTACGGTGTATCAGTATCTGCTTCTTAAAATTATGGTGGACGTTGTTTTTGCCGATTTTGAAAATATGCCCGAATTTCATTTTAACTTTGAAGCGTTGGTTATTTCTTTCGCAGCGTTTATCGCATCGTATGAGATAATTATTTATTGCTATTCAAGAAAAATAAGCGGGCAATCCGTTAAAAGTATTATGTTGGAATAAGCTTTATAAATGACTTATTACGGTAATTGCAGCCACTTATAATTGGCTTAAAAGGCTATTATGAGCGGCGTTTTTATTATCGGAAGTATGACAAAAAGAGGACATCCTATTCCCTGGGAACAGGATGCCCTCTTTCTTAAGACTGTTCGCACAGTCCGTCTCTGTAATCCGTTTGAAATTACTTAAGGGTAACCTTAGCGCCTTCAGCTTCAATCTTAGCCTTGATTTCCTCAGCTTCTTCTTTAGAAGCGCCTTCTTTAACCATCTTAGGAGCGCCATCAACAAGATCCTTAGCTTCCTTGAGGCCAAGACCGGTAATCTCACGAACAACCTTGATAACCTTAACCTTGTTAGGGCCGGTCTCGGTCAACTCTACGTTGAACTCCGTCTTCTCTTCCTCTGCCGGGCCTGCTGCCGGACCTGCTACAACAACACCTGCTGCTGCGCTTACACCAAACTCTTCCTCACATGCCTTTACAAGGTCGTTCAACTCAAGAACGCTCATAGCCTTGATAGCATCAATAAATTCCTGATTTGTCATGATTTCATCCTCCATAAATAATAAATGTTTGTTTTGCCGCTATGCGGCTGCTTTACAAATTAAGCTGCAGTAGAATTCTTCTCTGCAATCTGATTGAGTACCCGAGCCAAATTGGTAATCGGGGACTTGAGGCTGCCCAGCAACTTTGCAATGAGCACGTCTCTGGAAGGAATGGTTGCGATAACAGCACATCCTGCTGCATCGTAATAAGTTCCTTCAACTACACCGGCCTTAAACTCAAGACAATCAGCAGTCTTCTTGGTGTCTGCTACAATCTTTGCCGGAACTGCTGCATCCTCAATACCGAATGCAACTGCAGTAGGCCCATCCAAATGCTTGGAAAGCTCTTCATAAGGAGTTCCTTCCAATGCTCTCTTAAGATAGGTGTTCTTGTATACCTTGTATACTACACCGTTCTCGCGGAAAGACTTACGAAGCTGTGTGTCCTGTTCAACCGTCAAACCACGATAATCAACAAGAATGACAGACTTTGCATTATCTACATGTCCCTTGATTTCTTCGATGATCGGCTGCTTCAGTTCAACCTTTGCCATGATATCTACCTCCTATTCAAATTAACGCCGATTTGCCGTCATTTGATATGGAATTAAAAACTGCCCTTCACCGAAATGAAGGACAGCTATCGAAATCGAATTCAAATGAGCTGACATATCCTCGGTAGGCGGCTGCGCCTTACGCCCTACGGCACCTACTGTCTTCGGCAGTCAAAAGTATTTATATCACATATTTTCTACCGTGTCAACACTTTTTTCAATGAACTTAGACTAGAAATTTCGTTCCCGGACAACAAAAACCGAAGACTTCAAAAAGTCTCCGGTTCTGTGTTTCCGTATAATCTATACTTGTAACAGAGGGCTTAGTTAAACTTAGCGGAACTAACCTTAACGCCGGGACCCATAGTAGAGGAAAGCGTAATGCTTCTCAGATACTGACCCTTAGCAGCAGCAGGCTTTGCTTTAACAATAGCGCTCATCAGTGCTTGGAAGTTGTCTGCGAGCTGTTCCTCGGTAAAGGATGCCTTACCAACCGGAACGTGAATGATATTGGTCTTGTCAAGACGGTACTCAATCTTACCGGCCTTGATATCGTTAACAGCCTTGGTTACATCCATGGTAACGGTTCCGGCCTTCGGATTCGGCATTAAGCCCTTCGGTCCGAGAACACGACCGAGACGACCAACAACGCCCATCATGTCAGGAGTAGCAACAACTACATCGAACTCAAACCAGCCATCCTTCTGGATACGGGGAACGAGCTCCTCACCGCCGGCGTAATCAGCGCCTGCAGCCAAAGCTTCATCAACCTTCGGTCCCTTTGCGAAAACGAGAACGCGAACGGTCTTACCTGTTCCGTGAGGAAGTACAACGGCACCACGTACCTGCTGGTCAGCGTGACGACCATCTACACCAAGACGAATGTGTGCTTCGATTGTCTCATTAAATTTTGCGGTAGCGGACTTCTTTACCAAAGCAACTGCATCATTTACCTCATACTGGGTAGCTCTGTCAATTGCCTTTGCAGCGTCCGTATATTTCTTTCCATGTTTCATAAAAAATTACCTCCTAGTGGTCTAATCGGGAGTCTATCCCTCCCACTTTATTCTACAATTTACTATTAGTCATCTACTACGGTGATACCCATGCTGCGTGCGGTACCGGAAATCATGCTGACAGCTGCCTCAATGCTTGCTGCGTTAAGATCAGGCATTTTGGTCTCAGCGATCTTCTGTACTTCGGACTTTTTGATGGTAGCAACCTTGGTCTTGTTCGGGGTACCGGAACCACTCTCAATCTTGCAAGCCTTCTTAAGAAGAACTGCAGCCGGAGGAGTCTTCGTAATAAAGCTGAAGCTCTTGTCCTGATATACGGTAATAACAACCGGGATAATCAGACCCGCCTGATCAGCAGTTCTTGCGTTGAACTCCTTAGTAAACTGTACAATGTTGACACCGTGCTGACCAAGAGCAGGACCTACCGGAGGAGCCGGGGTAGCCTTTGCAGCCGGAATCTGTAATTTGATATAACCTGTTACTTTCTTTGCCAT
>DLOO01000075.1:48836-54140 GCA_002479645.1 Lachnoclostridium sp. UBA7482
CAGCCGATTGTTCGCTGCCTTTACGAACAATGGTCTAGTTTTCAACTTTAACTTCGTTAAATCCAAGTTCCACCGGAGTCTCACGACCGAACATGTCCACTACAATAACGAGTGTCTGCTTGCCGGGGTTAATGGACTGAATGACGCCCTGGGTATTCATCCATGCGCCGCTGAGAACGGTTACGGTCTCACCTTCGACAAAATCAACATTCAATGCTTCACCGATAAGTCCCATGTTCTTCATCTCCTGTTCGGTAAGCGGAACCGGCTTAGATCCGGGGCCTACAAAACCGGTACATCCACGGGTATTACGTACTACATACCAGGTATCATCATTCATAACCATGTTAATGAGTACATAACCGGGAAACATCTTCTTCTGAACTCTCTTCCTGACACCGTTCTTTGTTTCGATTACATCCTGTAACGGAACTCGAACTTCCAGAATCTGATCCTGAAGTTTTCTGTTTTCGATTGTCTTTTCAATGTTTGCTTTTACTTTGTTTTCATACCCTGAATAGGTATGAGCAACGTACCACTCTGCTTCTGCCATATTATCACCTTTATCCTAAATAGCCAAAATCTTATCAAGACCGAGCTTAACAACCCAGTCAATCAATGAGATAATGATACCGAGTGCAATGGTAATAATTGCTACAGCAGCGGATTCCTTAAAAAGAGTTACTTTCGAAGGCCAGAGAATCTTCTTGAATTCCTTGGAAAGTCCCTTAAACCAGCTTTCCTTTGCCGGTGCATTTGTTGTTTCGCTCATAATCGTACTTCCTTTCTGTCTGAAGACGGACTATTTGGTTTCCTTATGCATCGTGTGCTGTTTGCAGAATCTGCAGTACTTCTTGGTCTCCATCCTGTCCGGATGGTTTTTCTTTTCTTTTGTCATGTTGTAATTACGCTGTTTGCATTCTGTACATGCCAATGTAATTTTTACTCGCACAACTTCCACCTCCGTTGTTTTTTAGGCATAAAAAAAAGACCTCTTCCATAGCCATATTACTATATCATAGGTCATTGTGACTCGTCAACTGTTTTTTGTAAATTTCTCGAACAGAATATTTTGCAGCTACTAATTTTCCGATAGTGGTAAAAATTCCTCCGTGCTGTCCTGTAATATAAGCAATATCCGCAGTATGTCCTCAATAAAAATTCGTATTTCTTCAACTCCTATTCTATAATCTCTTCTCCATATATCCGCAAGTAAAGGGAAAGAAATCAAATTTCTGTATTCTTTTATGTGTGAATCCATATTGTTCGTACCATTTTCTTAAAATCGTATTTTCTTCCACGATTCCAATGTTCACACTTTCAGCTCCCATCTCTTTAGCCTTAACGAAACAATCTTCGAGGAGCTTATGTCCGATTCCCATATGCCTATAAGCCGGCAGTACTGCCAGATTGTTTAATTCTACTTCCCTGCCTCCTTCCATGAACAGAGAATAATATCCTACGATCTCGTTCTGATGAACAAACACATACATCGGACGTTTCTCAACACAAAAATGGTACCACAGTCTTCGCTCGTCTGTAGCAAATGCAGTAAATCTTGGCGCATTTGCTTCCGTGATTCCGAATTCAGCTGCAACCGTCAAAAAAGAGTTCTTTATTACTTCCACGCATTTTGGAATTTCTTCTTGCTTCATTTCTCTAATCACATCCTGACCCACGCTTCTGTCCTGCCTTTCTTTGCTTTTCTCAAACCCCGGATAAGATTATATGCTATTCGGTCACACAACATTCATCTTCTATTTTATTTTTCCACTCCATAAAAATGCTCCTCTAAGTTCATATTTGTCGGTTAATATATCGGTTCAAAATATAGCACATCTTCCCGTCGAAAGCAATCCCCGTTCTATGTCCGTTCCGATATCCGGCACTACATTGACGATGACGGCACAGACGGGGCGGCGAGGATAGTCAAATACCTGCCCCGCCGCCCTGTTTTCGCTTTATCTGACTGACAAATCGGAAGTTATAGTTCTAAAATTCATATTTTGTGCCATGCGAAAACAGCACTCCATCTGTTAATTCTACACAAAAAATTATGGTGTTTTCATCATCAAAATTGTTATGCCCATTGTCAATCCATTCAGCAAAGGCGTTTTTCAGCTTATTAGCAATCATTTGATTTTCTTTCTTTCCAAAATAGCCTAAATTGACACCTTTTCCATGTGCTGTGAACCACTCACCAGCTATTGCAACAGTGGGATTCTGTTTCATATGTCTAATCTTATTTGAAAGTGCATATGTAATAATATAAAATGCACCATTCTCATAATAGGCATTTACATATCGCACATAAGGGATTTCTTTTTCTATTGTTGCCAATGCAATAACCGTATCTTTTCCAAACCGTTCTGTCATTATTTTTTCAGCTTCTTCACTCAACATTGTGCCAAATCCTCATTTTAAGCGTTTTATAAATACTTCATCTTGATTTTTCGCTTTGCATCCTAAAGCATTAACATATCCATGCCTCTTGTAAAAGCGTGCTGCAGTATCCGTCGTTAGGATACTTGTATAAATTCCATTATCTATGAAATACTTTTCAGCAAGACTGATTAGTGCAGTGCCGTGATTCTTATTTCGGAATTCTTCAGCAACCCAAAATTCTCGTATAAAGCCGCATGTTTCCTCAAAAAACCAACTTGAAAACTTCACAGGTCTGAATTGAATAAATCCGATGATTTTACCCTCAATAGAAGTTCTGACAAAAGCGACATTATCACCATCATCATTCATTTCTTTGAACAATCCGTCCCAATCCCTTATTTTATAACCCAACTCTGAAAAATACTGCTTGAAAGCCGTTTGAAACAGCGAATTAGAGAAATCAGAGATGATTATATCGGAATGGGGCGGAATATCCTTGCGAAAATTATACATAAGGTTACAACAGTCCGGAACACTTTCATCTATATATCCGGTATCCTCAAATCCAACCTTTTTGTACATCCAAAGTGCCGCAGCAGCATTTTTATTCACACATACCTCCACCTGATCATACTTTCTTTCTTTAGAAAGCACTGAAAGTATCAGGCGTAGCGCCTCCGTACCATAACCTTTATTTTGGAAACGTTGGTCAATCATAAACTGTTGTAAATCGTAACAAGATGGCTCTTCATCCATGTTTTTTACAAGGGCAACGCCTATGATATGCTCATCGTTGGATATACCGAAAACTCTGACATTACAAGAGCGATAGATATACCCTCTAGCTAAAATCCCAATAGGTTTGTCAAGGAATTTTTTTTGCTTTTCATGGACACTAAGCGAAACGACATCCAACCAATTTTGCTCAGTGACATCAACTAATTTAATCATATGGAATCCTCCCAATTTTATTGGAGGGTCAAATTTCGTGTGCCCTCCATACACGAATATTTTTCATATATAATCACTCCTTTCTGTTTTTCTGCAAGAATAGCGATATTATTATCACATATTTGTTTAGAGGTTTCAAGGTGTTGAATAAAATATCTCGTCTCAAACTTATTGTTCATCCATACTATCCATTCAAGCGGCTTGTCTGCTTTTAGCTGTTCTTTTCCTTTTATAAATAGCCCCGCCTCTTTGCCTCGTTTATCAAATGCGGTTGAATATCGGGATATGTCCACATCTTTGGCAGCTCATCCATTATCGCAATTTTCTCAATTTCACTATGCAACTCTGTTTCAAAGCATGTTATATCGGCAAAAAACAGCATTCCGAAAGATTCCCTGCCGTCAAAATTATCAGGCGCCGTAACAGAATATACGCAGACAGGCTCTATATCATATTCCAAAGCGCCTGTTTCTTCATACAGTTCCCGCTTTGCCGTATCTATAATATTTTCCCCTTGTTCCCGGTGACCTCCGGGAATTTCCCATGTATCTCTATTCTTATGCTTACAGAAGACGTATTTATTCTGTGTTTTGGATATGATTACAGCAAACCGAAGCAGTTCATCCTCTATGCGCTCATAAAATTTAACCTCTGTCATTTCCGTTATTCCTCCATTCGCCGCCTTAATTCGTTCCAGTCTGTTACTGTCAGAATATTTTTATCTTCTGTGTACGGCAGATCAATCGCCCCTATGTACCATACCGGCAGCATACCGGCACGCAAGGAGCCTTTCACATCACATTCGTACTGATCCCCGATATACCAGACCTCATCCGGCTGCAATCCTGCCTTTTCCAACGCCAGCTCGAATATCCGCTTGTTTGGCTTACGGAATATGTAATTGCTTGAAGTAATAATAAACTCAAAAGTATTTTCCGGAAGCAGTCTGTTGATACGTTCTGCAACCACGGAAGGGTCATAAGAAATATTGCTGATTACGCCTGTGCGGATACCGTTGTTTTTCAAATATCCCAAAAAATCTTTTATCCCCTCTGTCGGTACTCCCGGAGCAGCGGCATTCCAAAATACGGTATCAATTTCAGCGTTGCTTAATGCAATCTCGATTCCCTGCGATTCATAGAGATAAGGCGTAAACATTGTATTGGGTATCTCTATCTGAAATAAGTGTCTTCTCTCAGGATCATATTTTCCCAATTCCCGATTGATTTCAGTTGCTTTGGCTTGCACCTGCTCTGCCGACAAATGATATTTATTTCTTGCGGCATACTGTAAGACAGCTTCTGTTCCCTTTACCCCATCAAATTTCTGTTCTGCAATCAGCGTCTGACCATAATCAAACAATACCATTTTGGGCATTTTCATGTAACGTACCTCCACCTGCAAATATTTATGCTTTTTTCTTTTTCGGCATCCTTTCCGGCAATTCCGGATACATTTCTTCTACCATCGTCTGCAACGTATCTTTATCATCCAAAATAGTTACCGGCAGCATAGACTTTGCACCTTCATACGGCGGCTCCGCTATGCTGTCCGGCATATATTTCTTACTTGCCTCCGTAATCTTTACCATAAAGCCATTTCCATAAATCCCGCCAATTATCCGTTCTTTATAATAAAAAATATATCCCCCCATCATAGGAATATTTCGCACCTCATCCAAATCAGATAGCTGATCCATAATGTATTCTGCATATTCTTTATTTTTTGACATAAACACCACTATTCCTTTCTCAATGTCTGTACTCTCATTGCTACATTTTCATTAAATTCCTCATCTGAAAACTTTGGATCTCTGGTATCAAACCAAATCTTACAAGGAATTTTATCACATTTACCACAGTTATGCAAACATCTGCTGTTTCTAACACAATCATAAATCGGACAAGCTTTTCCTTCCTGCTGTCAATGGACGATAAAATATTCTATTGTTCATATCATGTAACTCCT
>DLOO01000006.1:0-3799 GCA_002479645.1 Lachnoclostridium sp. UBA7482
TTATACAGGAAGCTCCTTTTGTCATCTGTTTCACACTTCCGGTCATACAAACAATAAGCAGCGCCAAAACTTCTGCCGCTGCTTATCATACTTTACCGCTGTTCGAATCCTAGCGATTGCTATTCTCGCACTTCTGGTTTCCAACCGTACAGGAGGTCTTGCAAGCAGACTGACAGGATGTCTGGCACTCGCCGCAGCCACCCTTCTTAACGGTATCTTTAAGATTTTTTGCATTTAAGGTAGTAATATGTTTCATCTCAAAATGCCTCCTATTTTCTTAAACTCTAACAAGTATAGCACATAAACCGAAAATAGCAAAGCATTTTTTTCGTTTTTCGTTGCATAATCTCTATTATTATGTTATATTGATGTGGTATCAAAAGCCATATCATAGGTTTTTACAAACATTCATTCGTGGAGGTTCGCATTTTATGGCAGATTATATTATTTCAACTGATTCAACCTGTGATTTACCGGATAGCTATATTAAAAAACACAACCTGATGATACATCCCCTTTTTTATTCCATGAACGAAACCGTTTACGGCGGGGACAAGGATATGGGACTAAAGGAGTTCTACGATGCCCTTCGGAATGAAGTAACTGCCACAACGATGGCTTCCAATCCTGAGGACATCATCGAAAAATTCCGTACCGCACTTGCTGCAGGCAGGGACATTCTCCACATCGGCTTCTCTTCCGCATTAAGCTGCTCCTATAACAATGCGCGCCTCGCAGCCAATCAGCTTCAGGAAGAATTCCCCGACAGAAAGATTTACTGCATCGACTCTCTGGCAGCTTCCATGGGGCAGGGACTGTTCGTTCATTATGCCGTTACCAAAAAAGAGGCCGGCATGTCCATTGACGATTTGCTTCGCTGGCTTGAGGAAATCAAGCCGAACATCTGCCACCAGTTTACTGTAGATGATTTACATTTCCTGCAAAGAGGCGGCAGAGTCAGCAAGACCGTTGCGATTCTCGGTACCATGATCAATGTTAAGCCTCTGCTTCATGTCGATAACGAAGGCCGTTTGATTCCGCTTTACAATGTACGCGGACGTAAGAAAGCCCTCACCGCCTTGGTAGATAACATGGCGGCTCAGATTCCCGGCTTCAACAATGAGGTTATATTTATCAGTCACGGCGACTGCCTTGGTGATGCCGAATTTGTCGGCAAACTGGTTACCGAACGCTTCGGCATCACCAATATTGTATACAACTATGTTTGCCCGACCATCGGCTCTCATTCCGGTCCCGGAACCGTAGCGCTGTTCTTCCTCGGAAAAGAGCGTTAATTCAATAATGTTCTGCAACCCACAGCTCCTCGTTCTCCGGAAGTTCCGGCGATTCCAAGGAGCTGTTTTTCGTCCCTTTCCGTATGTCCTGCCAATACCGGCTTCCCTGCTTTTCAACATTTCCCAGAAGCATACCCGCAAGATTACGAAGCGTATGAATCACCTCATATTCTTTTGAAATCTTTTTATCGTCAAAATGCGCGCAAATATACTCCACTGTCTTTCCTTCGGCAACCGCGCAGCGAAGCTCATTTGAAACGGGTAACGGAAATACCCGCCCCTTCATAAATGGATACTTCCTTTTGATTCGGCGCACCAGACCGGCAGCCGAAAGCATTTCCCCCGTCTGCTCCTGCAATAACAGAATACTCTTATTCATAATGGATTTGTAATCCTCGTAAAACTGCTCGAATTCTCTCCAGGTTCCCGGAAGTACAATGACTACCCGATCCGCATGTTCCAAAAGCCGCGGCGTCGTCATATTTCCGTGTCCCTCCAGATTCCAGAACACCGCATCGTAGTTTTCCCGGCAGTAGTCTATAATTTCCGGTAATTCCTCCATAAAACCATACTCGTAAACGCCTTTGGAAAGGCTCTGGTTCATTGGAAGAAAATACAGGGAATCCGGAATAATCTCCAAGGAACGCTGACCACGTATCTTCCTTCCTGTTTCTTTTGACAGGAACCGTAAAAATGTGTCGTTCGTAGCGGTTTGCGCACAAAACTGCCGGTAATTCATACGAATCCACCGATACCTCGGTCCCAGGAGCAAATGCCCCAGATTCCTTTCTGCCAAATAGTTTTCAACAACAATTACCTTACATGCAAATCGTACTGCCGCTGTGACGGCGGAAAGCGCAGTTAAGTAAGCCTCCTGACAACTCTCTGTCGGAGACCAGAATGTAATATTCATGTTTTTTTACCTCACATTTTGAATTTTCTCTTTAGAATCAAAGACCTGATATACTGTGTCGGCCGACACAACACAAGAAAACGGAGTACTCGTGATAGAATTGAGGAAAACACCGCAGAAAAAGACCTGCCGACGTATTTTCCTTAGAAAATAGATTAAATAGAAAGATTGTTACAAAAACAAAACTTATTCTGTATTTTCGGGTTCATCCAATAAACACAGAAATTACAATTCGACATGAATCAAATTTGAATTGCGATAATACGGATCCTTCGACACCTCCTCTGCAAACCAGTCCGGCTTAACAAACAGCTCAGACATTTCAACGCTCGGGAATTCCACCTCAACGAAGCACAATCCCTCCAATTTTCCATGAAAGCAATCCAATTCAGCAACCAGTCCATCCTCAAGCGGAATACGATAGCGTGTCTTTGTGATGCGATTTCCATCCGCCTTTGCAATAAGGTGCTCATATGCTTCCCTTGTAATCGGAAACTCCTCCTCACGGTTCACCAATGCAGCCACCGATCCTGCATCTACCCACATCTTCAGGGTAAGGTAATACTTCTCGTTGCTTTTTCTTACACGCAGAGTACATCCTTTTTCGCAAAGATATCCCTGCTCAATCTCCCACTTTTCACACCGATCCGTACCTTCCGGAATTCTGTTGATTACAAATTTTCTTTCGATTTCCATAATTTCCTCGATTTACTTTATTTTCCGAACGATATTTGCATAACACGTCGGGAATAGTTCTTCCTTTTTGTGTGCATACTACAGCCAAAACAACCCGGATTGCCAATGCAACTGGGTACACAATCCAATACACGAGGTGAATTATGAAGCTGTTTTGGAAGCGCTTTTTGCGTTGCGGCGCCGCCGGATGGCTTTGGGAATGCACCTGGTCCGGAATCTGGTCTTTTTTTCAAAAAGATTACCTTCTGACCTGCAGAACTTCTCTCTGGATGTTCCCGATTTATGGCCTTGCATGTCTGGTATGCCCGATTTATAGCTGTATCAAGAAAAGATGCGTCCTTTTTCGGGGCTTTGTTTATGCAATTGTCATCTTCATAGGGGAATATCTGACAGGAAGTATTCTCAAGCGCCACTCCGTTTGTCCCTGGAGCTATGATCACGCAAAACTGAATATTAACGGAATTATTCGTCTTGATTATCTGCCCGCATGGATGGTGGCCGGACTGATGTTTGAACGCATCGTACTGAAAACCGGCTGTGAAAGTCCCTCCTGTCCTCAGGAAGACGGCAAAGAAAAATGATTCCTCCGGCAGGCTGCAGAAATGCAGTCTGTTTTAGGATGAAAGGAGCTTATCGCCTCTTTGTGCAAGAGATTATAACCGATATAATTATCCTACCTAATTTATTCGCATCTGTCAAGTTCACACGGTAAAAAAATGTTTGTGCATATTTGTAAAATGTATACAAAAAAAGAGCTTCCGTTTCCTCTTCGGATAAGAAGCTCTTTGTGCACAATTACGGGCGTTCGATTTCGTCCATAACATCTCCGGCCGTTCCGCCGACAATGCCGTTCGCACCGGAAGATCCTCCGGTCATACCACCGGCTGCGCCGGTT
>DLOO01000006.1:3917-12257 GCA_002479645.1 Lachnoclostridium sp. UBA7482
TTGTGTTACCGTTGGTATTTCCATTGGCGCCCCCGTTGTTATTTCCGTTGTTATTGGGTGTTCCGGTAACTGTCGTCTTGTTGTCATCAGACTCTTCCTTTCCGGAAGGATGTGTTGCAGAATTGTTTCCATTGTCCTTGCTCGAGCAGGCAACAGTCGCAAAAGCGGTTACCGCAACAAGGCCAAGCAGTGCAAACATTTTCTTATTTTTCATTGCACAATACCTCCTTTTCCTCGTTTAGTATCTCCGAGGATACCGGGATTATGCAAAAGAAACACCTTTTTTATTCCATAGGAAATTCCTTTGAATTTCCTGTAGGGCAAAAATGCTCCGCTCCGGATGCGCACAGGAAATGATCCAGTTCCCGCTTTGCCGCCTCACGGTTACCAACGGGAATTGCGTGGATTCCAAACTGCTCCGCCCCGTCAACATTGGGCTTTGAATCGTCCAAAAATACGCATTCCTCCGGCTCAAGCCCAAACTTATTCATAAACGCGGCATAAACCTCGCGGTTTGGCTTTACAGCCTTTTCACGTGCCGAAACAAAAATCCCATCTGCCTTTTCAACAAATGAAAACTGTTTTTTAACATGTACCTTAAACATGCGATCCGGATAATTCGTCAGGATGTACACGCGGTACCCTCTCGCCTGATATTCATCAATCCACGCCTCTGCATCTGCAAACGGACGCACCAGCTCCGAATAATCCGCAAAGAAAAGACGAATCTCTTTTTCATATTGCGGGTATTTCCCTATGAATAATTCGATTACCCGCTCCTCCGAATGATTCCCCTCGTCCAAAAGCTTCCATGTATCGCTCAGAATAATATTGTGTGCGAAGAATTCAACTGCTTCCTCAGAAAAGCCAAGGTCACGGCAGTAATCCCGATATCGGAAATTCACCAGAACCATCCCAAGGTCAAAAATAATATTCTTCACCGCTGCACGCCGCTGTCTTTGAATGGCGCCGCCGACAAGGGTAAGCATCCGGTCGGCTGCCGACTGCGGACGGAGAATCCGAACCCCTTCCCCGAGACCAATCAGCCACCCGAGAAATACATTGCTGACTGCAATTTTGATACGCACCTCGTAACCGCCTTCCGCCTTACGAACGGTAATCCCGGTGCCGAAACGGTCTATCATAATTCCGAGAAGATGCTCAGCGACCCGGAGTGTCACTGCCTCTACATCCCCATCGTACATTTCAAAATACTGCTCGCTGTACTCCGTCAGCATATCCTGTTTTAAGGCATCCGCACCCTCTCCGGGCACAGTACTTTTACCTATCGCCTTCATCTTGTCAACACGGTAATGACGAATTCCCTGCTTTGCCTTATCAAATGCCACCAGGTAATAATTCTCATTGTCCCACAGGAGTTTTAACGGTGTAATCTCCTTTTTCTTTCCGCCGGGACGAAGAACTAATTCCTTCTGTCCGTTCCAGTCGCAATAATCAAAGGAAATCTGTACATTTTCGGCAATCGCCTCATGCAGCAAATCCACATTTCCGATGACCTGCCGGTTCATGGACTTGACTCTGCCGCGAACCACCACCTGACGTTTCAGACTCTTGGCGGTGTGCTTGCTGCCAAGCTTGGAGATTTTCTGCCAAAGCTCTGCCGACTTTTCTTCCGTCAGAAAACGTGCGGACAAAACCGCATCTGCCAAAAGCTTCAGCTCCGGTGCGGAAAACTCGCGGTTTCTCACATGGTAATAATACTTCCTGTCTTTCTGTTCCCTGACAACATCCATGCCATATGCGGTCAATGCCTCAATATCATCATACAAGCTTTTACGCTCCGCTTTGATTCCGCAGTCATGTAAGCGCTCAATGAGATTGTTCATCGTCAGGGGATGCTTCGCATCACTTTCTTCCAGAAGAATCTTCATCAAATAGACAATTTTCAATTTTTGATTCTGCGACTTTGCCATACGATTCCCCGTATCATCAGTTGCGATTCTGCATCTGCGACTGAAGCGCTTCACTGGCTCCCTTTAAGGCTTCCTTCATTTCCCGGTATGCCATAATAGAGATTCCGACACCTGCAAAGGCTACTGCAGCACAGATAACGGTACATACATAATTCTTATGCTGCGCCGAGCGAAACGCGGTACAGCCGGCAACAAATATCGCCATAATCTGCGGAATAAACCATTCACGCAGGAAAATGCTGACAATCAGGCAGGCAATCGAAACAAGTGTCATCGGTACATCCAATGTATTCCCCGCTTTTTCATGCGGAAGCATGGAAGCGCCGATCATCGCCTGATAATTCTTCTCCTCCGCAGTAAGCCGAGTCTCCTTCACAACATCATGAAATACCTGATCCAGCCAATCAAGAAATTCAATCCTCAGCTGCAAACGAAGATGCTCCTCGTCCTGTTCATCCATAGCATAGCAATCCTTACAGAACAGGACAATTCGAAGCGGAAGCTCCTCAAGCTTCACCTCATCCGGCTTCTCGCCCGGAACACCGAAATTGATACCGGCCGAAAACTCATCTCCTCGGTTACACTTCGTCTCCGCAATCTCCAGCAGAGAGTGCATCAGTTTATCTAAATAAGCCGCACGGGTATTGGTTCGCATCGTCTGATTCCACTCCCCGTACGTAAGTACCTTTCCATCCTTTAACAGCGCAAGATGATACTGCGCAGCATTTCCCTTTCTGGATACGGGAGAAACCACTACGGAAAAGACCTGGTTATCAAGATACAAGTCCTCCGCCTTCCATTTTCTTGCCGAAAAAACATCCTGTGACATTGCACAGTATTTCACATTACTCATATGTACCTCCTACATACTTTCGTCCCTAATATTTTCACTTTACCACACTTTCCTGTTTTTGTCATTCTCTTTCCCGTGATTTGGTAAAAATTCTTTGCGAATTTCCATATACAGAAATCCGGTGACGACACTGAAATAGCCGAACGATATCCAGCAGAACAAGGTAAAGGCCTCCGTCAAGCTTCCAATGGACGCAACCACCCATAAAAGCAGCTCAATAATCATTCCGCTTCCGGAAAAGATGCTGGTTCTGCGGTACTCCTTTTCGGTAATTTCCTCGGCATAAATAATTTCTCCGAACGTAAGTAAATACAGAACAAAGGTATAAATTCCCATTTTCCGCCTCCTTTCCCCTACAGTTTAAGGAGACGACCGCAGCGGAAACAATCCCTTCCGGACAGGAACTCCTGTTTTTCATCGACATTGTTCGGATACAGGCGCCGTTATTCTGCCGACGCAGCATTTTTCCGTCTTTTTTCTAAATAAACTGCAGCGTTCTCCGAATGCAGCGGCCCCGTATCCCTTACAAATAGATATCCAGCAGCATCATCAGCAGAAATCCGCACAAAATTCCGAGTGTTCCCACGTGTCCGTAAGATTTTCGCTGTACATTCGGAATCAACTCCTCTACCGTGACATGAATCATGGTGCCCGCCGCATACGCCAGCAAAAACGGCAGAAACGGAGTAATCGCATCCGACAGCGCAACCGATAAAAGCGCCGCAACCGGTTCGACCAGGGACGCAAGCAGGCTGTAGTAAAACGCCTTCTTTCTGCTCACCCCGCGGTCGGCAAGCGACAACACAATGGCCGCAGATTCCGGAAAATTCTGAATACCGATTCCAAGCGATAATAAAATCGCCGTCCCGATTCCCGCGAATTTGCCTCCTGCTCCCTCCGCAAGGGTAAATGCAAGCCCAAGCGTAATCCCTTCCGGGATATTATGTAATGCCATGGCAAAAATCAAAAGTCCCAGACGGTTGCCTTCTTCCTTCTGCCGCTTCGTATGCCGGGAAAGCGTTTCCATATAAAAATCGAGTATCAAAAGGACAAAAAAACCTGCGAGGAATCCCGCAGAAATCGGGAACACCCCCCGGAGGAAATGTTTCTTTCCGAGGTCGATCGCCGGCAGAAGCAGCGACCATACGCTGGTTGACAGCATAACGCCCGCAGATATCCCTAACGGAAAACTTTCTCCNNCTTTCCCTGCCTGTTTTTACCAAGGGTGCACAGCCCGCCGAGTACCGACAGGACAAACGGAACTCCAATCCCCACAATGGCTGCAATCCAAATCATAATTCGAGCCTTTTTGCTTTTTTCTACTATATTCAGCGTCTCATTCCCAAGTGTCTGCTTGTTTTGCTCTTTTTTTCGCGGGTTTTCCCCGGTTAAGCATTGACACTTGTCCCGTTTTTTTCTATAATTGATTTGGGCTGTGCCCTGTTTTCCGGCATTTGACTTCGGACAGATTTGCAGCAGTAAATCATTTGCAGCAAGTGACGGCAAATGAATTCCATAGCCCCAACTACCAAGATAATCGGAGGATTCTTTATGATTACTTTACATCCCAATGGCGTCTATCTTGTAGACGGCGTTCCGGCCAAAACCGGCGCATGTTCTCCTGAAGAGGCAAGAAAACAGACAATTGCATACCGGATTTTATCCTCACACAATACGAACGATAATAATGACCAGCTGAAAATCAAGTTCGACGCTATGGTTTCCCATGACATTACCTACGTTGGTATTATCCAGACCGCACGCGCCAGCGGGCTTACCGAGTTCCCGCTGCCCTATGCCATGACCAACTGCCACAACAGTCTGTGCGCCGTTGGCGGTACCATCAACGAGGACGACCACGTTTTCGGTCTTTCCGCAGCAAAGAAGTACGGCGGTATCTACGTACCTGCCAACCAGAGCGTCATTCACTCCTACGCGCGTGAAGAGCTGACCGCCTGCGGCAACATGATTCTCGGTTCCGACTCTCATACCCGTTACGGCGCCCTGGGTACTATGGGTGTCGGCGAGGGCGGTCCGGAGCTTGTTAAGCAGCTTCTTAAAAACACCTGGGATTTGAATATGCCCGAGGTTGTTCTTGTATATCTGACCGGCGCTCCCAGAAAGGGTATCGGCCCTCACGATGTGGCGCTTTCCCTCGTAAAGGAAACCTTCGCATCCGGTTATGTTAAGAATAAGGTGCTGGAGTTCGTCGGCCCCGGTGTTAAGAACCTGCCGATTGACTTCCGTAACGGTATCGATGTTATGACAACGGAGACAACCTGCCTCTCCTCCATCTGGGAGACCGATGAGGTTGTTAAGGGTCATTACGACGCTCACGGCAGAAGCGAGTGCTACAAAGCGCTTCAGCCCGGTAACGGTGCATATTACGATTCCATGATTACCATTGAGTTAGATAAGGTGGAGTCCATGATTGCGCTTCCGTTCCATCCGTCCAACGCTTACACCATTCACGAATTTGTTGCCAATGCAAAAGAAATTCTTGCCGGTGTGGAAGCAGAAGCAAAAAAGAAATTCCCGGGTGCTGCCTACGCTCTTACCAATAAAGTAAAAGACGGCAAGGTTTATGCCGATCAGGGTGTTATTGCAGGATGCTCCGGCGGTCTTTTTGATAACATTGACGAAGCCGCCGCAATCCTTCGTGACAACAGCACCGGAAACGGTTATTTCTCCCTGAATGTATATCCGACCAGTGTTCCCGTAAGTCTGGAGCTTACCAAAATCGGCGCAACCGCAGACCTTCTGCGTGCCGGTGCAGTGATTAAGCCTTCCTTCTGCGGTCCCTGCTTCGGAGCCGGAGATGTTCCCGCCAACAACGGTCTGTCTCTCCGTCATACCACCCGTAACTTCCCGAACCGGGAAGGCAGCAAGCCCGGCGACGGACAGCTTTGCGGTGTTGCTCTTATGGATGCGAGAAGTATCGCCGCTACTGCGGCAATNNGCAAACGGCGGCGTTATCACCGCTGCAACCGATATTGATTACGAAGTACCGAATCATCCTTACCATTTCGACAAAACCGTTTACCGAAATCGTCTGTACTACGGTTACGGCAAGGCTGACAAGGATGCTGAACTGATTCTCGGTCCCAACATTACCGACTGGCCGAAGATGGAAGCACTGGCCGACAACCTTTTGGTTCGTCTTGCTGCGGTTATCCGCGACCCGGTTACCACAACCGATGAGCTGATTCCTTCCGGCGAGACCAGCTCCTACCGAAGCAATCCTCTCCGTCTTTCCGAATTTGCACTCTCCCGCCGTGTACCCGAGTACGTAGGCCGCAGTAAGGCAATTCATGCCGTTGACCTTGAGCGCAGAGACGGTAAGGCTCCGGAGGAACTGATGGACGTCCTTTCACACTTCGGCGATGCTGAGGAGCTTCTTGCTAAGACCCAGTATGGTTCCTGCGTATTTACCAATCGTCCGGGCGACGGTTCTGCAAGAGAACAGGCTGCATCCTGTCAGAAGGTTCTCGGCGGTTATGCGAATATCTGTTACGAATTTGCAACCAAGCGTTATAGAAGTAACTGTATCAACTGGGGTATTCTTCCTTTCACTCTCGCCAAGGATGCTGCATTTCCTTACAGCGACGGCGATTATGTATACGTTCCCGACGTCCGCAGGGGTATTGAAGAAGGCAGGGAAGAATTCGCCGCTAAGGTTCTGAAAGCTGACGGAACCGTGGATGACATTACGCTTTATGTAAAGGGTCTGACGCCGGATGAGAAGACCATTATTCTCGAAGGCTGTCTGATTAACTACTATGCAAGCCAGAATAAATAACAGAAAGAGAGGTCTGCTTTTATGAACAAAATTGCTATGACTACCCCTCTGGTAGAGATGGACGGCGACGAAATGACCCGTATTCTCTGGCAGATGATTAAGGACGAATTGATTCTTCCTTTCGTAGACCTGAAGACCGAGTACTATGACCTCGGTCTCCCGGAAAGAGAAAAAACCAAGGATCAGGTTACTTTGGATGCAAGCTATGCGGCAAAGAAATACGGCGTATCCGTAAAATGCGCTACTATCACTCCCAATGCGCAGCGTATGACCGAGTACAACCTGACCGAGATGTGGAAAAGCCCGAACGGTACCATCCGTTCCATTCTTGACGGAACCGTTTTCCGTGCCCCGATTATGATCGATTCCATTCACCCGGCAGTCCGCAGCTGGAAGAAGCCGATCACCATTGCTCGTCATGCTTACGGTGATGTTTACAAAAACACCGAATTCCGTATCGAGGGCAAGGGCAAGGCGGAGCTTCTCTTCACCGGAGAAGACGGTACCGCCATGCGACAGACCATTTACGATTTTGAATGTCCGGGCGTGCTTCAGGGGCTTTACAACAAGGACACTTCGATTGCATCCTTTGCCAGAAGCTGCTTTGAATTTGCTCTTGGCAGCAGACAGGATCTCTGGTTCTCCACGAAGGATACCATCAGTAAGAAATACGACCATCGTTTCAAGGATATCTTCCAGGAAATCTACGATAACGAGTATAAGACCAAGTTTGAAGAGGCAGGTATCACCTACTTCTATACCTTGATTGATGATGCGGTTGCACGTGTTATCCGTTCCGAGGGTGGATTTATCTGGGCTTGTAAGAACTACGACGGCGATGTTATGAGCGATATGGTCAGCACCGCATTCGGCTCTCTGGCTATGATGACCAGCGTACTCGTAAGCCCCGAGGGCAACTACGAATACGAGGCTGCTCACGGCACCGTTACCCGTCACTACTATCGCTACCTGAAGGGTGAAGAGACCTCTACAAACCCGATGGCAACCATCTTTGCATGGAGCGGCGCTCTTCGTAAGCGCGGCGAGAAAGACAACCTTCCGGAGCTGATGGCATTCGGCGACAACCTGGAAGCAGCCTGTCTTGATACCTTGAACCAAGGCATTATGACAAAGGATCTCTCCGGTCTTGCCGAGGGCATTGAGACTACCGCTGTGAATTCCGGGGATTTCATCGCAGCAATTCGTAAGAACCTCGAGAAATATTACGCATAACTACGAGTTTCGCAAAGGAATCACTATGTTTCGATGGTTAAAGATTTTTGGAGACCAATATATAGGATTTTGGATACCGGGAATCGTTTTGTTTGCTTTGCAGGAAGTTCCCTATATGATTATGCCTTTCCTGCATCCTGAAAATAATCCCATCATGAATATGCAGGAGTCTTCCGTCCCATTAGACATTTGTGAAAAGATTTTAGGCTCTTTATGTATCGTCGTAATGACTTTTGTGGTTCAGGAAAACGCTCCTGTGTTTCGAGTAGGAAGCGGCATATGCAGAGTCGGCTTCTTTTGCATGATTCTTGTATTGATGCTTAATTTTATCGGGTGGGGACTCTATTTCAACGGTCATCAATCCTTAGGAATTATAATGTTTTTTATTGTAGCGCTGCCGCCGCTGTATTATGTTTGTATTGGTTTATGGCGGGAAAACCGGCTATTACTCATTACGGGAACGGTGTTTGAAATAGTGCATTTTATCCATGTGTATGGTAATTTCCTGAATCCGTGAGACT
>DLOO01000053.1 GCA_002479645.1 Lachnoclostridium sp. UBA7482
TATGGAAAGGGCAGGCGGAAGTCCCTCAATGCTGTCCACATCGGGCTTTTCCATCTGTCCTAAGAACATTCGCGCATAGGAGGACAGCGACTGCATATAGCGTCTCTGTCCCTCTGCATAAATCGTATCAAATGCCAGCGAGGATTTGCCGGAACCGCTCAGTCCCGTAAGCACCACGAACTGGTCTCTCGGAATATTGATATCAATACTTTTCAGGTTGTTTTCTCTTGCACCGCGAACACGGATGTACTTTTTCACATCCTCAGCGGTCAATGATTTCTGGTTCATGGTACTTTTGAACTCCTTGCTGTTTACTTTCCTTCATCGTCCATGGCCTGCAGCTGTTTCTTGATTTCGAGCACCTCATCACGCAATTCGGCAGCCCGTTCAAAGTTCAATTCTACAGCAGCAGAATGCATTTTTTTCGTGAGCTTCGACATCAACTGCTCCAGTTCCTTTCGACTCATCGACTCGGTATCCTTGGTAATGCTGTTGGTCGCCTTATCCGCCTTCGAGCTGATACTGATGAGGTCGCGAACCTTCTTTTTGATGGTCTGCGGGGTAATGCCGTGCGCCTTGTTATAAGCGTCCTGAATCGCACGGCGACGCTTCGTTTCTTCCATTGCTTCCCGCATGGAATCGGTCATGGTATCGGCATACATTACAACATGTCCATCCACATTTCGTGCGGCGCGGCCAATCGTCTGCACGAGCGACGTGCGGGAACGCAGGAAGCCTTCTTTATCCGCATCCAGAATTGCAACCAGGCTGATTTCCGGAATATCCAGGCCTTCCCGCAAAAGATTAATTCCAACCAGTACATCGAAGACGTCCATACGCATATCGCGGATAATCTCCGAACGTTCGAGCGTATCAATATCGGAATGAAGGTACTTGACGCGGATTCCTACCTCACGCAGATAATCCGTCAACTCCTCTGCCATGCGCTTCGTAAGAGTCGTTACGAGAACCTTGTTCTTCTTCGCAACCTCTTTATTGATTTCACCAATCAGGTCATCAACCTGTCCCTCTACCGGCCGCACCACAACCTCGGGGTCCAGAAGACCGGTGGGGCGGATAATCTGCTCCACACGCAGCAGCTCATGGTCTGCCTCATAGTCGTTGGGCGTTGCGGAAACGAACAGCATCTGGTTGATATGACTCTCAAATTCACCAAAGTTCAGCGGGCGGTTGCATTTGGCTGAAGGCAAGCGAAATCCGTAGTCTACTAATGTCGTCTTACGTGCCTGATCCCCGTTATACATCCCTCGTACCTGCGGCAGAGTGATGTGCGACTCGTCCACAATAATCAAATAATCGTCCGGGAAGAAGTCCATCAGCGTGTTCGGCGAATCCTCCGGCGTCAGTCCTGACAAATGCATGGAATAGTTCTCAATGCCGGAGCAAAAACCGGTCTCCCGAAGCATCTCCATATCAAAATTGGTTCGTTCGCTAATGCGCTGCGCCTCTAAAAGCTTGTCCTCGCTTCGGAAGAATTTGACTCTCTCCTGCAGCTCATTGTCGATATTAACCAAAGCCCGATTCATCTGATCCGGCTCAACAACATAATGCGATGCAGGGAAAATGATGATGTGCTCCAGATTCAGCTTCGCCTTACCGGTCACCGTATCAATGATCTGCAGGCGGTCAATCTCCTCGCCGAAAAATTCCACCCGATACGCCTCACCGTCGCCGCTTGAAATCGGGTAAATCTCCACCACATCGCCGCGAACACGGAAGGTTCCTCGCTTGAAATCCATATCGTTTCGGTCATACTGCATCTCAATAAGGCGATGCAGCAGTTCATCACGATCCTTCTGCATACCGGGTCGCAGGCTTACGGTCATGTTCCGGTACTCGTCCGGACTGCCAAGACCGTAAATGCAAGAAACCGACGCTACCACGATTACGTCCCGGCGCTCCGTAAGAGCTGCCGTTGCCGAGTGTCGCAGACGGTCGATTTCATCGTTGATACCCGAATCCTTCTCGATATACGTATCGGTGGACGGCACATAAGCCTCCGGCTGATAATAATCGTAGTAACTCACAAAATATTCTACCGCATTGTCCGGAAAAAATTCCTTGAATTCCCCGTAAAGCTGAGCCGCAAGCGTCTTATTGTGTGATATAATCAGCGTCGGACGGTTCAGTCGCGCGATAACATTCGCCATGGTAAAGGTTTTTCCGGAACCGGTCACACCCAACAGGGTCTGAAACTGATTTCCTTCCTCAAAGCCCTTTACCAGAGCGTCGATTGCCTCCGGCTGGTCCCCGGTCGGCTGATATTCCGATACCAGATGAAAATGATCCATACCTACTCTTCTTCCTTATTGCCCAGTGCCAGTTGCTTCAGATATCCGTTAATGAACGGTTCCACCATACCGTCAAGCACTGCCTGCGCATTGCCGATTTCTACGCCGGTACGGTGATCCTTGACCATAGTATACGGCTGTAGAACATAGGAACGTATTTGATTTCCGAAATTGATATCCTTGACCTCGCCACGGATGCCGGACTCTTTACTGGCCTGCTCCTGCTGCTTGAGAAGATACAATTTCGCCTTCAACATCTGCATTGCCTTGTCCTTGTTCTGGAACTGGGAACGCTCATTCTGACACTGTACAACCGTACCGGTCGGAATGTGGGTGATTCGAATTGCGGAACTGGTCTTGTTGATATGCTGACCGCCCGCGCCGCTGCTTCGATAGGTATCGATACGCAAATCGTCCATATCGATCTCAACATCCACATCATCCTCAATATCCGGCATAACGTCGCAGGATACGAAGGATGTCTGTCGCTTACCGGCCGCATTGAAGGGGCTGATGCGCACAAGACGATGTACCCCATGCTCCGATTTCAGGTACCCGTAGGCATTGGTTCCGTTTACCTGGAACGTTACGGACTTGATACCTGCTTCATCACCATCCAGATAATCCAGTACCTCCATGGTAAATCCCTTCTTTGCTGCCCAGTGCTGATACATACGGTAAAGCATCCCCGCCCAGTCACAGCTCTCGGTACCGCCGGCGCCTGCATGCAGCGTAACAATTGCATTTTCCTTGTCATATTCACCGGAAAGCAGCGTCTGCAGACGCAGAGCCTCCAGTTCCCCGATAAAGGAATCCAGCTCCTCCTGAATCTCGGGAATCATCTCAGGGTCATTTTCCTCATATCCCATCTCCAGAAGAGTAACGATATCCTCATACTGTGAGGTCAGACGGGCATAGCCTTCCACACATGCCTTCAGAGTATTCAGCTCACGAACACATGCCTGGGATTTCTCCGCATTGTCCCAAAATCCCGGGGACTCCATGATGCCCTCAAGCTCTTCGATTTTACGGTTCTTATTCTCCAAATCGAGCGATGCGCCGACTTCCTTTAACGGCTGCTCATATGTCTGGAGCGTATATTTCATTTGATCTAATTCAACCATGGTTACCTCAATCCAAATACCTGCCGCACAGGCGTTTTCTTTTCCCGGACAGCCGATTCCATTACCGGCAAATGGTTCTTACAGCGCACCCTTTCTACCGCAGCAGAACTTATATTTTTTGCCGCTTCCGCAAGGGCAGGGATCATTGGGCTGAACCTTCTTGGCTGCACGGCGAACCGGCTCCTGCACGGTGCTGGTATCCTTGTTGGTACCGGTTACCTTAGCCACCTCTTCACGCTCAACCTTCTGTTCAACTCTGATATGCATGAGCGCCTGAACGGTATCTCTTGCAATCGACTGCACCATTTCGTCAAACATATCAAAGCCCTGGAACTTATATTCCTGAACCGGACTCTTCTGCCCATATGCCTGAAGACCGATACCCTGACGGAGCTGATCCATATCGTCGATGTGCGCCATCCACTTTTGGTCAATCGTCCGAAGAAGGAATACACGCTCTACCTCACGGAACTGCTCCGCTTCCGGAAACTGTGCCTCCTGCTCCCTGTACTTCATAAGCGCCTTCTCATGGATGTCTGCAAGAAGCTCCTTCTTTGATGTGTGACGAAGTTCTTCTTCCGTCGGAGCAATCGGTGCAATCGGAATAACCGGCAGAAGCTCCTGATTCAGGGAGGTCAGATCCCACTCCTCCGGAAGCTGATCGTCACCGATGGTCTGATTTACGATATTCTCCACCGTAGTACGAATCATCTTAAGGATAAATTCCTTCATGCTTTCGCCGTCCAGAACACGCTTTCTCTCTTCGTAAATGATTTCTCGCTGCTCGTTATTTACCTGATCGTACTCCAGCAAATTCTTACGAATACCGAAGTTGTTGTCCTCAATCTTCTTCTGCGCTCTCTCAATGACATTGCTGAGCATCTTGTGGTGAATCTCCTGTCCGTCGTCAAGACCGAGAGTCTTAAATACGCCCATCATACGCTCGGAACCGAACAGACGCATCAAGTCGTCTTCCAGGGAAATGTAGAAGCGGGATTCCCCGACGTCACCCTGTCGGCCTGCACGTCCGCGGAGCTGGTTATCGATTCGGCGGGACTCATGCCGTTCCGTACCGATAATCTTCAAACCGCCGTATTCGGTAACATTTTCCCCAAGTTTAATATCGGTACCGCGACCCGCCATGTTGGTGGCGATGGTAACCGCACCCGGCTGACCGGCATCTGCAATAATCTCTGCCTCAAGCTCGTGGAACTTTGCGTTCAAAACCTTGTGGGGAATATTCTTTTTACGAAGTGCGGCGCTGATTTCCTCCGAAGACTCGATGGTTACCGTACCGACAAGAACCGGCTGCATGCGCTCATGTGCTTCCGTAACCGCTTCGACGATGGCGTTCATCTTCTCTCTCTTGGTACGGTAAACCGCATCATCGAGGTCGATACGCTGAACCGGACGGTTGGTCGGAACAGAAACAACGTCCATGCCGTAAATCTCACGGAATTCCTTCTCCTCGGTAAGCGCCGTACCGGTCATACCGCATTTGCGTTCATACTTGTTGAAGAAATTCTGGAAGGTAATGGTAGCAAGGGTCTTGCTTTCACGCTTAACCTTAACATGCTCCTTTGCCTCAATCGCCTGATGCAAACCATCGGAATAACGTCGTCCCGGGAGAATACGTCCGGTAAAGTCATCAACAATCAAAATCTGGTCGTCCTTTACGACATAATCCTTATCTCTGTGCATAAGGTTGTGCGCACGAAGTGCAAGGATAATGTTATGCTGAATCTCAAGATTCTCCGGATCCGCAAGGTTCTCGATACGGAAAAACTGTTCAACCCTGCGAACACCTTCCTCGGTCAAGTTAACATTTTTGTCCTTTTCATTAACAACGAAGTCTCCGCTCTCCTGAATCTCCTCGCCCATCAGCATGTCCATCTTGGAAAGTTCCTTTTCCTCGCCGCGCTTGAGCTGGGTTGCCAAAATGTCGCATACTTCGTAGAGCTTTGTGGACTTGCCGCTCTGTCCGGAAATAATCAACGGGGTTCTCGCCTCATCAATCAATACGGAGTCAACCTCATCGATAACTGCGAAATGAAGTCCGCGCATGACCAGCCGTTCCTTGTAAATAACCATGTTATCACGCAGGTAGTCAAATCCGAACTCATTGTTGGTACCGTAGGTAATATCGCAGGCATACGCCTTCTGACGCTCATCGGGTTCCATCGTGTTCAGGATACATCCGACCGTCAATCCGAGGAAACGGTGAATCTGTCCCATCCACTCGGCATCTCGGCTTGCCAAATAGTCGTTAACGGTAACGACATGGACGCCCTTGCCTTCGAGTGCATTGAGGTAAACCGGAAAAGTAGATACCAGCGTCTTACCTTCTCCGGTTCGCATCTCGGCGATACGTCCCTGGTGCAGAATAATACCGCCCATCAGCTGTACGCGGTAAGCACGCTGCCCGAGTGTTCTCTTCGCCGCCTCGCGAACAACCGCGTAAGCTTCAACCAGCAAATCATCCAACGTCTCACCGTTTGCAAGACGCTCCTTAAACTCAACCGTCTTGGCAGCCAGCGCTTCATCGGACAATGCTTCAAGCTCCGGCTCCAATGCTTCAATTTTATCCACGAGCGGAGTAATCCGCTTAATCTCTCTTTCACTGTGGGTTCCGAAAATTTTTGTCACAATACTCATACCAAATCTCCTATATTTTTGCAATTCCCGTTCTTCGTGTGTTCTCTGCGGCCGAAAGACTGCCGAAAGCCAAAAACACTTCAAGCAATTATACCACTTTTTCCTCTGTTAGGCAACTTAAACACAAAGAAAATGTTATAGAAAACATCCGAAGCGTCTGCCCGTCATTTTTCCCTCTCCTTCGACGCAAATCCTGTCAATACCCAAATGCGAAAAATGTCGCATTTTCATATTTTTGCCAGAAGAAATGTTCGATTATTCGACACCATTTTACATACTACACACATGGAAAGTAATTGTTGATAAAGTGGATAAAATTGTGAATAACCTCAAAAACCCTATGTTTTCTGTACTTTCGGGTGTTGATAACTTTGCATATATCGAGTTTTATCCACATTTTCGCTACTTATCCACAAGTAAATTGTTTGCAACCTTTTTGTGCAAGGTGTCTAAAGAGTGTTTTGTCAACTACTTTTTTCACTTTTTTTGCGGCGGAAATCTTGTGTTTTTCACGGATTTTTTGCCATTTTCCCTTTTTTGCCGACCGCATTTCCCCAAATTCTACTTATGTCGATTTTCCGTCTTTTTCGACAAAAAACATTCTTCAACAGTAGTCACCTATTTTCGTTTCCGAAAATCGCTTTTTCTCTGCCGAAAGCGGCCGCAGAATCTTCCCGGAAAATGCAAAAGAACCCGAGTTTCCTTATTGCCGCCTTCTGTACTGCGAAGACGGCGGAGAAATAGCTTGAGTTCTTTGGACTGCTTTTATTCAATTTATTCTTTCGAGCTTTATTTAATAATACCCATAGCCATAAGTTCGTTCACTGCCATCAGGAAGAGAAGTCCGAGTATCCCCAGAATCAGAGGAACGGAAGTCAGTCGTTTGAAGGTTCCCCTGTTTTCCTTTTTCATACCAATCAG
Source organism: Lachnoclostridium sp. UBA7482 (assembly GCA_002479645.1). Taxonomy (GTDB): domain Bacteria; phylum Bacillota; class Clostridia; order Lachnospirales; family Lachnospiraceae; genus ISDg. Next base: position 7,013 of record DLOO01000053.1, read on the forward strand.
GAAGATGGTTTCATAGCGGTTATTATGCTTTGCAATTACCCGGAATACAAAAAATCCCAGCGCCATACACACGACCGTATGCGGAACCAGCATCGCAATATCGGAAAAATTCATCACTCCGGCAGTTTCCTCTGCCTGATCGTATAGCTTGGCAAACTCCTCACTGTGCTTGCTCAGATACTGTAACCCATACAAAACCACAACCGAAAACCCGTTATAACACAGGTGAACAAGCATCGTCGAAAACAGGCTTCCGGTTGCCTCAATCAGGAATGCAAAGAAAATTCCAAGTGCAAATGCGTAGAAAAACTGGTTGAAATTCGCGTGCATCAATCCAAAAAGGAAACCGCTTAAAAGCGCCCCCTTCACAAGGGAATGCTTTCGGTATGTGTGAAAATACACCCCGCGGTATACCAATTCCTCAAAACATGCCGGCATCACCGCCACAAGCAAAAACATTGCAGCAAACGGCATCTGTCCCGAGGATTCATTCAGGGTATCCGAAATGTTGTACTCCAGAAACAGCATGGAAACCGCATTGATAAACGTCAAAAGCGGATGCATCAGAATTGCAAATAACAGTACGAGAAATACCGTTGTTCCGTCCATTCGCTTCAGGCGCAAATACGATTTGACCGGTATTTTATTGCAGACAATCCAGATAATTGCCGGGACGGCAATCAACAGCTGGGAAGCAATCACCTGAACTCCCAGTCCCACCTTCAGCGTACCAATCGCAATGGAGCCGAAAACATACAAAATCAAGGAAATAAAAAACAATCGATTCACGCTTTTTATGCGTGCTCTGCATTGGTCGCCTGTCTCCATCTTCTCACTCCTCACAGCCTTTGTAGCATATAAAATGCCCACTGACAGTATAACCGATTCCGCAAAAAGGTTCAAGTGAAAATCCGGTGCAGAAAAGACTATCCGAATGCACGGCGATATGGTATAATGTACGCGAAGGCAAAAGTGAGGGTTCCGGAATAAACAGGAATACCATGCTTGCATGAGGATTCCTGTTTGTTTCGGAAGCTGAACGCGCACGCGAACGAGAAAACCGGAGGTTTTCGAGTCTTTTGCCGAAGCGTGCCATGTCTGAAAGACATGCTATAATGCAAGGCGAAATAGAGAAAACAGACGAAGAAATGAGGAAATTATGACATCTGACGAGTATTTGAAAGCATTAAAGGCAGGCCAGAAAGAATATGATACCTGCGTATCGAAAGGCAATTACCCGTATCTGGTAGATCTCGATGATATTCTTGCCAATACGGAAATTGAAAGCCGGATCAAACTGGGTCTTGTGGACATCCCTATGGATCAGATCGCCGGAACCTATACAAAAGCGCGCTCAAACGCATTTGCGCGAAACTTTATGCCGCTGTTCAAGCGCGGAAGCGAATTTGCCACCAAATGGGAAGCACTTTACGACTCCATGGAGGAAGAGGGCTTACGTGACCCGATCGTTGCCTATGAATTTTTGAATAAGTTCTACGTGCAGGAGGGCAACAAACGCGTCAGCGTCTCCAAGTATATGGGCGCGGTCAGCATCGAAGGCCAGGTTGTGCGCCTCGTGCCGAAGAAATCCGAAGCAAAAGAAATTGAGATGTACTATGAGTTTTTGGATTTCTATGAAAAAACGCAGATAAATTATCTGAATTTTACTAAAATCGGCAGTTACGCGTTGCTTCTTGGCGCCACCTGCGAAGAGCCGGAGACCGAATGGGACGACGACCAAAAGATGGATTTCAAGTCGGTCTACACCAATTTCCGTAAGGAGTTTGTTGCAAAGGGCGGTACCAAGCTGTCTCTGACCGCCTCCGACGCACTGCTGATTTACCTGAATATCTTCGGCTATGACAAGGCGAAAAATAACATTTCCTCCGATTGGAAGGATGATCTAACTAAGATTTGGAAAGAATTCCTGATTTATTCGCGTGAAAATTCGATTGCAATTTCCCTCAATCCAATCGAGGACCCGAAGCGCCACACTCTCGCAAAGCTTATGTCCGGTCACAACTATGCCGCTGCCTGGGTTTACGTGAAGCGTCCCGAGCAGAGCGCCTGGACCTACAGCCATGAGCTCGGCCGCGAGTATGTTGAGGACGTGCTGGGCACCCAGCTCCAGACAGACGCTTATTTTGATGTAACTCCCGAAAATGCCGACGAGGCCATTGAGGGCATCATCGCCGACGGTTACGACATCATTTTCCTGACCTCACCGCAGTATATTGCAGCGGCAACCAAAGCGGCCGTTGAGCACCCGGACGTCAAATTCCTGAACTGCTGTCTCAACATGTCCTATCATCATGTGCGCTCCTATTACCTGCGCATGTACGAGGCCAAATTCCTGATTGGCGCCATCGCAGGCTCGCTGACGCCCAACAACAAGATCGGATATGTCGCCGACTACCCGATTTACGGCTCTGCGGCAAGCATCAACGCATTTGCCCTCGGCGCCGCCATGGTCAATCCCGAAGCCGAGGTTTACCTCAAATGGACGACGCTAAAGACCAACGAGTACGACAGTTTATTCGCGGACAACGATATCACACTGATTTCCAGCCGTGACCTGAATGCCGCGACAAGCCGCAGCCGCGATTTCGGTCTGTTCTTTAATGAAGAGCCGCCCAGAAACATTGCAATTCCGGTATGGCACTGGGGCAAGCTGTATGAAGAAATTCTCCGCAGCATCTTAAACGGCAACTGGAAGGACGAGGAGAATTCCGTCGGTCTTCACTCCCTCAACTACTGGTGGGGCATGTCTGCGGACGCCATTGAGGTTATCCACTCCGAGAAGCTTTCCGAGGATACGAAGCGACTGATTCACCTGCTCGAAAAATCCATCAAAAGCGGAGAGTTCCGCCCGTTCTCGGATTTGATTTATTTTCAGGATGGTTCCTGCATCGATACAGGCGCACAGATGGAGCCGATGGATATCATTCGTATGAATAAGCTGGTTCGCAATGTTAAGGGATTTATTCCGACCATCGATGATGTGCGCGACGAATTCCAGATGTTACTGAAAATGCAGGGTTTGTTCCGTCCGGAGACCGAAACAAATCTGTAGAGAGGGGAATACGGGGTTGAAAATACTTGTTTTAGCAGATAAGGAGTGCAAAGCATTATGGGATTATTATGAGCCGGGGAAGCTGGACGAATACGACTTGATTCTCTCCTGCGGCGATTTGTCCCCGCACTATCTGTCGTTTCTGGCTACCTTTACCAAGGTGCCGGTTCTATATGTTCATGGCAATCACGATGACTGCTATGTAAAAACACCGCCGGAAGGCTGCGAATGCATCGACGGTCAGATTTATGAATATCGCGGAGTCCGCATTGTGGGTCTGGGAGGTTCCCTGCGTTATAAGCCGGGCATCAACCAGTACACACAGGAGGAAATGCTGGCGCGTGCTAACCGTCTCCGCTTCAAATTGTGGCGCAAAAAAGGATTTGATATTCTCTTAACGCACGCGCCTGCGCAGGCTCTCGGCGATGCCGAAGACCATGCGCACCAAGGCTTTCAGGCGTTCCGCATGCTGTTGGAAAAATACCGTCCGGCATTCTTTATCCATGGTCACGTACATCTCAATTACAGCCACAAGCTGACAAGAGAGCAGAATTTTCTCGGCACCAGAATCATCAATGCGTATGAAAGATACGTGATTGAAGTGCCGGATAGGGAATAAGAACAAACTAAAAACACCTCCGGACGCCCAACAGGCATTTCGGAGGTGTTTGTGGGGTAACCTGCCTCGCTTATTCTGCTGCAGTGCACATCTGTTTTCTCATGCAGCAATGATACGATATATATCCTAAGCTGCACACAAAAAGGATTTCCGCTAACATTGTTATTGCAATTTTGATGATGCTGTTCCCATTTGCCAAAGCGTCAAAAAATGTCACGCCAACACAACTGAAAAAAGAAATAGTGCGAAGCTTCATACATGTCAATATCAGCAACGCTATCCCGATAACAGAAACTATGATAAAATAAAGTGTTCTGTCAATTTGTTTTGCCAAAAAGAACAGCATAATACTCGTCGCAAATACAAAACCAATAAGTGAAATCACATTACAAATCATAACCACGCTGCTCTTTAATATCATACAACGATTGCCGGTATAGATGAGCACTTTACTTGCCTTTGTTGGATAATTGCTGCCCATTATCAAAACCATCTCCGTTTGAAACAACAAAATAATGCTCATAATGCAAAGGTATGCCCTCATCTGCGAAGTAAAGTATTCCCTTCTTCCTTTTTGAATGAACTCCATTACATAAGTTCCATTTGCCCTATCAATAACCACAAGCTTAATTAAAACAAGAACTGCAAGGATGGAATCAAAAATAATCAGAAACGATGTTGTATCATAAGCAAATGCGCCGTAGGTTTTCTCGTTAAGGTACTCTGCTGAATACTCATAAACATCTTCATATTTTATTTTCTGACTCTTTAGGAACTTCAAAATATCGACCGTTTCCTGTAAATGTGTTTTCGTTTCTTCGGTATATTGATTCAAGTCATACAGCGCAATATTCTCAATTTGAGACTGTATCTCCTCTTCGGATGAGTACGCGTCTATTCCGTGTTCCCACATGATTTCATTATATATAGCACCTCTCTGGTACCCGATGGCATATACTGCGACACCGGCTAAAGCAAGAATCATGGTTACAATAATAATTTCTGACTGAAAAAGTCGTAGCAGCGTTTTCTTCATGGTTCTAGCGCCTCCGATTCATCAATCAAGACCGCTTCAATAAGACCAAATTGCGAAGCAATCTGTATTACATTTTTTGCATACCTCTGTATAAAAGAGCACACAAACTGAGTCTTTACTCCTTCGTTGTCACTCCGAAACGAAATGCCCTCTTGTTGTTCTGTTTGACATAGCCTATTGATTTCTGCTTCAAGACGTTGTTGCGCCAATTTTGCTTCATCCTCCCGAAGAAACCTCAACAGATAGGAAACTACCGTCCTGAATTTTAACTGTCCTAGCTGTTTGAGATGTTTGTTGGCTACAGAATAAACCTTATCACAATAGCGAGTTAACAACATTGTTTCGTGAGAAACAATGATTATACTTTTCCCCCGTTCGGCGGCATATCGAACTTCTGAAAAGAATATCCTTTTTGAACGACTATCCAGTGAATTTGTAGGTTCATCAAATAACAGGATATCTTCTTCGGAATATAACACACAAATAATCGCAAGCTTCTGCCGCATTCCTAAGGAGTATTTTCTGACCGGCATGTCTATATGCTCGCCGAGTTCCCATCTTTTAAGAGCATCCTTGACCGTGTCCGAGGAGGACTCCGTCAGGTAATACTGCAGCGTCTCCCTCCCCGTTAACTCATTCCAAAAGTGTGGCGTTTCAATTAACCCGCACACATTTGTATTCCTGCCGTTTCTTTCAATGCTCACAGTCCCCTTTTGTGGGATTAACATATTTCCGATAATCTTCAGAAAGGTTGTTTTGCCTGAACCGTTATCTCCTATAATCCCGACAATGCTGTTTCTTTCCAATGAAAAAGTTATGTTTTCAAGTACAGAAATTTTTTTATAAGAAAAGGATACATTAGTTAACGCAATCATCATTTAGGTTGCTCCTCTTCCGGGAGCTTGTCCCATTGTATTGCTATTTGAATGCCATCTTCTACTGTGCAAATTTTGATTGCCTCCTTGAACCATGCCTGTTCTTCCCTGTACGTGATACACGCGTCCACATAAATAATCCGGTTCTCATCATCAAATCGGCATCGTCCCTCACCGGCAAGTTTGTAATATTCCTTTAAGTCCTCGTAACTATGAAAATCCAAGAGTTTCTTCCACTTAAGAAACGTCGTTTTATTGGCAGCAATATCGTGAATATTAATGGTTGGCGACATAAATGCAAATTCATGCTCTAGTCCGTAAAAATCCAACGAAAGATCAACCAACCAGTATTTTAATGCAAAAAAACAGTGGCCATCCTTGCAAAGCAGCACTCCCTCACATTCTTCATCTTCAACAAGCACTTTCACATCGCGTACATAAATCTCGCTCTTTTTTACATAATCCTCAAAGAAGTCGATATCATCCTTTGTATAGAAGTAGGCATAATGACAGGCAGACCAATAATCCGGCTCTTCGCTGCAAATTCCTTCGTATTTGAGCGTGACGATACCATCTGAACTTGTTAAACTCAAATCATAAGATTTATTTGCGAAAAACATAAATACAACAATTCCCGCCGCTGCGACACAGAATAACAGTAAAAAAACACTTCCAAATCGTTTCATAACCTGTGTCCTCATTTCTTCTTAAATTTCGTGATACCAAAATTCCATCTTGTTAATATGTTGGTTCCAATTTCTCTCTCCGGAAAATATGAATACTGCCGGTTGTTATCCCATGTGTCATTAACAATAACAAACTTCTGTTTTTCTGTTGCTTTTTTACCGGTAATTGCCTTTTTGTATGTTACCGTATATTCGCGATATCCACAGCCGGTCATAGCGTGCCCAATTATGTAAAACGCCGTTGCTCTTCCGTTCTGAATCTCATCTTTTAATGTTTTGTATATATCGTAATAATCATTATTGGCAGTATAATCTCCCTTTTTATATGCAAGCATCATATTCGGTAAAATAAACTTAACATCAGAAGTATCAATTCCATTTCCTTTTCCATCCAAAACGGTTCGACCTTTCTTCTTGGTTTCTCCTTCTGGGATATATGATGATAATGTTAAAGCAAAATCAATAGCTTTTTTACCTACACTTTTGTAATGAGTTGTTACCCCATTAAATTTCGTAATTGACGTAATCGTTGATGCCCAACATATACCCTCTAAACTAGATATTGGCTTTGCCTTATCATCTTTTATCCTATTATAGTATTCTCTTATATCGGACTGGCTATAATTTAAGCTATTTAACTTCTTCTCGGCAGAAAGAGTTGATGATACAAATTTTCTTCCGTATACATTTTCAATGTAACTACTAATCAACTTTGAATCTTGTATTACCGAATCTGATGTCCCTTGAACTGCAAGTGGTTTGTAAAATCTTGTGCTGTACAAGATTGACATTATGACCAGTACCCCTAATACGGAAAACAAACAACATCTTCCCCAACTTGCAACTTTTGACTTCATACTATTCACCCTCTCTTTCTCGCCGTTATCTCATTTAATATAGTATTTGATTATTGTAGTCTATAAACAGCTTTTTTCCCTAATCCGGTATATTTGACCTGTTTTCGTGATACAAATGACACATTTTCCTTAACACCGATGAAAAATAATCTGCTTCCCTTTTTCATGAATATAGCCGTCCGATATTTCATCCGAAAGTTCGCAGTTTGTTACACACCGTGCGCAATACTAACTATCCGCCCCGGATGCATCCGGCTCGTCAGTTCTCGGAAAGGATCTGCCGGGATATCACCCTGTAACTTGCCACCATAATTCTAACATATATATTCTGGCACAAACAAGTCACTTACCTGCGAAACGACGTATTTTTGACTTGAAATGACATATTTGTTTATCTTCAGACCATTTGTAAAAAGCGTGTGAATCCGAGATAGTTTCTCCCTCAACAGGTACGAGAAATCCTATTCAAATTCACACGCCTCTTTTACTCTCAAATATTATTCCGCACTGTGCTCTCTGAGAATCCTTTCAATCTCCGCAGGTTCTACCTCCAGATCGTCTGCTATCTGAGCGATGGTTTTTCCCTTTTGAAGCTTCTTCTCAATCAATGAAAACATCTTCTTCTCTCCACCGGTCTTGATGCCCTGTTCCATGCCCTGCCGAATGCCATCC
>DLOO01000083.1:0-1493 GCA_002479645.1 Lachnoclostridium sp. UBA7482
GAATAATCATAAATGGATTAGTTTGGGGAGCTCATTGCTTGCATGTGCAGGCGGAATGGGGCTCCTCATTGTGTTGCCGTCGGCTTCGGCGTTGCACTCGGTTCCGGCGTCGGACTTGGCTTCGGACTCGGGGTCGGGGTCGGACTCGGACTCGGGCTTGGACTCGGCGTCAGACTCGGACTCGGACTCGGGGTCGGACTCGGGGTCGGTGTGAGCGACAGCCAATAGTCCTTCTGTTCCTGCTTTAACACACGGTCAAGCTCCTCCGGCGTCATTCCCACCGGAAGATTATATGCCTCGGTTTGCACCGCCTTATTCTCCTTTTCTTTATGAAGTTCCCGATACCCCCAATGGATACCGCAGAAAAAAAGAATGAGGAGCCCCATTCCGCCTGCACATGCAAGCAATGAGCTCCCCAAACTAATCCATTTATGATTATTCTGTTTCATTACTTTTGCCAGCCTTTTTTACCACTCTGTCTTTTTTCCTTGTGCATTTCTACAGTAATTCCTCATTGTAGACCGCTCTGCTTCCACCGACAAACTTCGCCCTGGTTCTCGCTGCCAGCAGGATTGCATCTCCGATATGATCCATGGACAGACGTACCGGAACCGCAACCTTCTTCAGATGCATACCGATGAGCGTTCCGCCGATATCAAGTCCTGCATCTGCTCTGATTTCCTCTACCGCAATCGGATCGCTCATCTTGCGGTAAGCCGCCGTTGCAAAGCTGCCGCCTGCCTTCGGCTGAGGAATAACGTTCACCTGCTCTGCAAAAGGAACGGCTGCCCGCTCAATAATAATCGCACGGTTCAGGTGCTCACAGCACTGTGCTGCCATCCAAATTCCTGCCGATCCGAACACCTCCGAAAGCCCCGCGTAGACAGCATCTGCTACCGGNNNATCGGCTTCCGCTGACCTCACTCGAAGAACAGCCGATAACAACAATCTGTCCCTTCTTTAATTTTGCAGCCGCAATCAGCTCCTCGGCTGCCTGCTTTGCCTGTGCTTTGATTTCTTCAAATTCCATACTAAACCTCCGTTCAAAAACCAAGTCTCTTCAACAATCCTTTTTTTTCAATCGCCCCGTAAAGGGTCATCGCCGCAACAATTCCGAATACCGCCTGTACTAAGTTTCCGGGAATGCTTTGCAGCGCAGCCGATATGCCTTCTCCGAGAATCGCCCATGCGTACAGGAAATATCCGAGTACCATAATTGCCTCTGCGCAAAATGCTGCCGCAAGGAGTGCCGGAAATGTCTTTCTGCCTTTGGTAAACTTTCCGAAGCCCCACACAACCAGTCCTGCCGCCAATCCCATGGCAGCCTTAATTACCAGCGTTCCCGGTGCATAATATGCATATCCGCTCAGCAAATCGGCAAGCATCGATCCGATACCGCCTGCCATCATACCATAAATCGGTCCTAAAATCCAAGCCCCTAATAAAATAATTGTGTCGCCCATATTCACATACCCATTTGCCGGCGACGGTAT
>DLOO01000083.1:1499-3769 GCA_002479645.1 Lachnoclostridium sp. UBA7482
GCACAGGTGAGCGCTGCAAATAACGCGGCATTAACGATTTTTAATGTTTTCTGTTTTGTCTGTTCTTTCGTACGCATACGTCTGCCTCCTAAATTTCCTAAAAGCTTATTGCATATTATAGTCATTTCTGGTATTATTCATATAACCAATTTTAACATTTTTTATAACACCAGTTTGGAGGAATCCGATATGCTTCTGACATATTCCATGGCTGAACGCGGCGCCATGCCGCTGTACGAATTTTTATATCGCTCCATCCGCAGCGATATGGAACAGGGAAAAATCCGCGCCGGAGAAAAGATGCCCTCTAAGCGTGCACTTGCCTCTCACCTGAAAATCAGTGTCGTTACCGTTGAAAATGCCTATGCCCAGTTAATTGCCGAGGGCTATCTTACCAGCAGGGAAAAAAGCGGCTATTATGTCGCCGAAGTTTTCTCGGTACACAGGGACAAAAAGGAGGCTCCGGCAAATTCCGCCGCATTCACCGAGGGAACCCGCCGCACGGACGATTTTCGCAGGCAGTCAGCCAACAGATGTACCGACTGTCATAAAACCAATCCGCATTTTCATGTATCCGGGGATTCGGCTTCCGATAGTCCGCCGCCGGATTCCCGAAAAGCAAACTGCATCCTCGACCTGACCTCCAATCAGATTGACGCAAAGCATTTCCCCTTTTCGGTCTGGTCCAAGCTGTCCCGCGAGGTTCTTTCCACCCGGCAGACGCAGCTGCTGCAGCGCATCCCGGCGGAAGGAGTTTGGGAACTCCGTCATGCCATTTCGGAGTATCTGTACCAGCTGCGCGGTCTGGACGTTTCCCCGGAGCAGATTATCATCGGTTCCGGAACCGAATCCCTCTACCAGATGCTCATCCAGCTGTTCGGGCGAAGCGCCGTTTATGCGGTCGAAGACCCGGGCTACCACAAATCGATGCAGATTTACCGCGTCAACGATTTGCCGTGTCATCCGGTTCCGTTAGACGAGCAGGGTATCCTCATGGATTCTCTGCGCAAATGCGGAGCAAATGTCGTTCATATCTCCCCGGCTCACCATTATCCGACCGGGATTGTGACCTCCATCGGGCGCCGCCGCGAACTCCTCGAATGGGCGTCGGAGACCGGCAATCGTTATATCCTCGAGGACGAATACGACAGCGAATTTCGCTTTGCGGGCAAACCGATTCCCCCGCTGTTTTCCATCGACCGAAGCGGCCGAGTCATTTATATGAACACGTTTTCCAAAAGCATCAGCCCTTCCATCCGAATCAGTTACCTGATTCTCCCGCTGCCGCTTCTTGAGAAATTTCACTCCCGCCTCGGATTTTACTCCTGTACGGTATCAAGCTTTGAGCAGTACACCCTGGCTCGTTTTATCGCTGAGGGACATCTCACACGCCATGTAAATCGTATGAAAACCATCTACCGTACCATGCGGAATGACCTGATTACCGCGATTACAGCCGATCCGCTTGCCGGGCATCTCAGTATCCACGAAGAGGATGCCGGGCTGCATTTCCTGCTGCGCATCGACACTGCATTAACCGATGACGAAATATGTGTCCGGGCAGCCCAAAGCGGAATCCGCCTGCAGCCGATGCAGGAGTTTCTTGCTTCTCCCAACCCGGCTTATGCCCGCACGTTTGTTATCAATTATTCCTCGTTATCCGCCGAGGCTGTCGCTGCCGCGAAGAATACACTGTCGGCCTTCTTCCGGCTTCTTTTCGTATCTGCTTCTTGCATTCCGGGCGATTCTATGATACCTTAATATCGATAACCTTTCATTGCTTTTTCCGGATTCGGATTACAAGATTTCCATCTTGCCCCTTGTCCCGAATCATCTATGGCCGATATTTTTCCGGCAATGAATCGTACCGCTCCGCAGCCCATAGACCTGCGGCAACGGAGATACGTCTCCCGACGGCGGATATCAGGTTGAAGGAAATTTACGGGCAATTTTTGTGACCGACTCCCCCGCCTCTGCCGGGCGTCTCTGAAAAATGCCTATACAAAAAAAGAAAGGATACGTGCTGCTGCTCCTTTCTTTCAGCTTAATACATGCCGGAGCAGTGACGCAGATACGTCTGTGTTGGCGCATGAGTTTATATCATGAAGAAATTCAAGGATTTTCTGAAACGGAAAAATGTCGTTGTTTCCGGAAAGCGCTACGGAATCGACGCCCTTAGCGCAATGGCACAGGGGTTATTTGCCTCGTTACTGATCGGTACGATTTTGGCAACCTTGGGAGGACAGCTAGAGGCGGGGGAGTCGGTCACA
>DLOO01000083.1:3899-7743 GCA_002479645.1 Lachnoclostridium sp. UBA7482
ATATCGAAGGCGGCGCGGGCGGCCCTCTTGCCGTACTCTTAATTGTCATTCTTGCAACCGAGTCCGGTAAACTGGTTTCCAAGGAAACCAAAGTCGATATTCTGGTGACTCCTTTTGTTACGATTTTTGTCGGCGCCGTGCTCTCCGTCCTTTGCGCTCCTTACATCGGGCAGGCCGCTTCCAAGGTCGGCGATGTTGTTATGTGGGCAACGGAACGTCAGCCCTTCCTGATGGGGATTCTCGTTTCCGTAATTGTGGGCGTGGCTCTGACGCTTCCCATCAGCAGTGCCGCCATCTGCGCAGCCATCGGTTTGACCGGTCTTGCAGGCGGTGCGGCAGTTGCCGGCTGTTCTGCACAGATGATTGGATTTGCCGTTCTCAGTTTCAAGGAAAACAAAGTCGGCGGCCTGATTTCTCAGGGACTCGGAACCAGTATGCTCCAAATGGGTAATATCATTAAGAAGCCGATTATCTGGCTTCCCGCAATTCTGACCTCCGCAATTACCGGTCCAATTGCAACCTGCCTGTTCAAGCTTCGTATGGACGGCGCCGCCGTTTCCTCGGGTATGGGTACCTGCGGTTTGGTCGGTCAGATTGGCGTCTATACCGGCTGGATAGACGCAGGCAGAACCATTACCGCGTTTGACTGGATCGGACTGATTTCCTTAAGCTTCGTACTTCCTGCGGTGCTTTGCATCCTCTTCCGTATCGTATTTGAGAAGCTGGGCTGGATTAAAGAAGGCGATTTGAAATTGGATGCCTAATGCTCCGTTCTGACTGCTGCCGCTTCGCACAAGTGCAAAGCGGCAGATTCCAACCACACAACAAAAAGAAAGTGAGACATTTCCATGAAGTTTTTGAAAAAATTCCATTACAACTCTCCGGTTGTGCTGACCTTTGCACTCATTTGTCTGAGTGCGCTGTGGCTCAACAAATTAACCGGCGGCTGGGCAAATACCCACCTGTTTTCAACCTATCGCTCCGGCCTGTTGAACCCGTTAACGTACGTGCGTCTCTTCGGTCACATTGCAGGTCACGCCGGCTGGTCTCACTTTATGAACAATATCCTGTTGATTCTGCTCCTTGGTCCGATGCTCGAAGAAAAATACGGCAGTAAGGATTTGCTTGAGATGATTCTGATTACCGCAGTCGTAACCGGTATCGCACACAATCTTTTGCTTCCGCACTCCGCCCTTTTGGGTGCAAGCGGCATCGTATTTATGATGATTGTCCTTTCCTCAATTTCCAGCGTGAAGGATCATCGCATCCCGATTACCTTCCTGCTTGTCAGCGTCATTTATATCGGCGGCGAGATTCTGGACGGTTTTAAGAGCGACAACATCAGCCAGATGACGCATATCATCGGCGGAATCTGCGGCGGCTTCTACGGATTGACAGCCAAAGGGCACAAGGGCAAATAAACCAAACCGTCCCTGCTTTATTTCGGCAATTCTGCCGTCCAGTGCATCTGCTGATACATATCGGTCAGACGGTACATGGCATGAACCTTATCCTTACCGATTTCCATATTGCCGATCACAACCTCATCGCCGAGAACAATTTCATCACTCAGGCGGTAGCTGTCCTGATACTTGCCATCGTAGGAATAATAATCGCAGAGGAATGTAATCTTATCTCCCTTGCCGATTTGAATCAGATCCTTCGCAATCGTCTCGGTCTCGCCGCCCTTGTAAACTTCTCTCGCACCTGCAATGTAACCATTCGGACAGGCGTCCGTAAATGCCAGCAGAAGCTCGGCACGCGTTCCGTTCAGCAATACCGGAACATATCCGGTAACAGCATAGTGGGAACCTTCCTCCGCATAATCCAGATAGTAGTATGCAATCACATTTCCGTCAATCGTCAGCCATGTTCCGTCAAATTCTCCAAGCAGATTTCCGTCGGCGTCAAGATCAAATACATTATCAAGACCAAGGTCAATATAGCCCTCTCCGTCGTCATAATATACGCTAAGCGCGATATCATTTATCACTTCCTGCTGCTTTTCAGACAGAAGCAGAACACTCTTGCCGTTCTGTCTGCTCCAAATCAGCGCAGCATCGTCCAGACTGTTATTCTCGAAAAATGCAGTGCGGTCGGCACCGGAAGTGTTCCTCAGGAAATCAAGAGCCGAAAGATCCAGTCCGCCCAAATCGTTAGCAAAGCCGGACAGGATGCTTCCAAGCAGGGAACCGCCGCCGTTGCCGGAACCGTTCTGTCCCGCATAGGACTGACCGCCGACTTCCATACCGGCAAATTCCTGAATGCATCTCGTGTACTCGGCGTCCATACCAATCTGCCGGTAAGAATACACCATAGCGTCAACATTCTTCACCTTCTTGTAAGGGAAGTAGATGGAAAGACCGTTTGCATGCGTCATTTTGGAGGACGTCCGGTTGTACTTCACCGCTCCAAGCACCGCTTCCTTCAGCGCCTTACCCTCGGAATTGTTCATATTCTCCGCAAGATGAACAAGGTCAATCTGGTCAATCTTGGAGGACTGCGCAAATTCTCTGGTCTTGTATCTTGCCTCGGAAACTCTCTGATAACCGTCGCCCTGAATCATATCCTTCGTAACCGAGGAAAATGCGGTCAGCTTCCCGGGTACGGTCTTCTCAAGCTCTGCCAAATCCACTATTGAAAGCGTTGTCATCTGACCGCTGCACTTGCGGTCGCATACCTCTACGAAATCGTCGATGATTCGCTTGCCGATTTCCACCGTCGGCATGGATGTATTTTTTGAAAGCGCGGTAAGCCAGTTGGTGTAATACCAGCCAACACCCGGCTCCGTCTCTTCGGAGGCAATCATGTAGTCTGCGTATTTGCTAAGCATCAGACCGTTTTCAAGCGTTGCCATCAGGCACGCGTCAAATCCGATAAAATCGAACTTTATTCCGGCATTTTTGACCGCTTTGTTGATACCGGCCAAATCCATGGAACCGCTGCTCGGGTTCTTCTCGTCATACCCGTAACCGCTCAGAGAGCCGCCGCCGTGATCCCAGAAAATGAGCTCATTGCGGTTTGCCGGAAACTTCTTTGCACAGTATTTGATAAAATCCGTAAGGTTCTCCGGCTTCGTCATTGCCGCCGTTCCGTAGTTATCCTCAAGGCAGACCATGCCGCCCTTCTTAATCTGATAAATCTGGTTCTTACTGCTGCTTACCACACTGTTCTGCCACCGCTTACAACCGCCGGTAAATACAATCAGGTTGATGTTGTCGCTGATATCGGCGTTTGCCATCTCCTTGATATCCGCAGTTGCCATACCGTGCTTGGACTCAAGATCCGTCCCGCACATATATACCATAATGGTAATCGTGTCCTTATTATTACCGAGAATATCCGTATACTTGCTTCTTGCGCCTGCTGCCACAGAGGTATCAAGACTGGCGCTCCCGGGCTGCCAGTTACTGCCTGCTGCATCGAACGGCGAACCGGAATCGTAGTATGCGCTCTGATAACTGTTGTCAAAAAGGTTGCCCGCAAACGGCGAAGTATTCCCGCCCTTTTTGCCGAAAAGCACATAAAGAACAAGCAAAATACCCACAAGAATTAAAGTTTTCTTAACCCCCAGCAGCCGTATAATTCCGGCAATCAAATTACCGCCGGAGGAACTGCTTACCGGACGCTGGGTATTGTCTCTTCTTCCGCCGGAGCTGCCANNTGCCGCCGCTCGGACGACTGCCGCTGCCGACCGGACCGCCTCCCAGACCGCTGCCTCTTTTTCTTACCTCAGCGCTGCCGCCGAGGACATTTTTCTCACGACCTTTATGATCCATAATGTACCTCTCTTCTTTAAGGAAAATCATCATGCCCCCGTTCAAATAAAGAGTTTCGCTCGCGA
>DLOO01000083.1:7828-14354 GCA_002479645.1 Lachnoclostridium sp. UBA7482
GAGCGTTCTTGTTCCATAGGAACTTCAAGGAAATTTCCTATGGAACAAGAAGCAGCACGAATCTCATGCTATGCATTATAGCACATCCCTATGCAAATGAAAAGCACGAATGCGGATTCCATCCGACAGGGCTTGCCTGTATCTGTTCCGTATGCTACAATAAAATTATCGGCAGAACGCCACGTTTCCCGGCTTGCAGGGGTCCTCTCCTGCTTGCCCCCGGCACAACTGTTTATTTTCTTTAGGAGGTCGCTTATGACATTTACCGAACTTGCCGAAAACAGATATTCCGTCCGCAAATTCACGGACGAGCCTCTATCCGATGATTTGATTGCAAAGATCCTTCACGCCGGTCATGTTGCTCCTACCGGCTGCAACAACCAGCCCCAGCGCATTTTAGTTATGAACACCCCGGAGAGTATCGGGAAGCTCAAAAACTGCACCCGCTGTCATTTCAATGCACCGACCGCCATGCTGATCTGCTACAACAAAGACGAAAGCTGGTACCGCCCGTATGACGGCGCTCCCTGCGGTCCGATGGATGCAAGTATCGTCACAACCCACTTGATGCTGCAGGCCGCTGAGCTTGGTATCGGCACTACCTGGGTGATGCATTTCCGTCCCGATGCGATGCGTGAGAGCTTTGCCATTCCGGAGAATATCGAGCCCATTGCATTGCTCGTCATGGGATATCCCGCAGCGGATGCTGTCCCCGGACCNNCGGGACATGCTGCCGTAAGACCTGTGAGCGATGTTGTGGTATATGATTCCTTCTGACCCGTGTCGGGCATCCGAATATCCGCGGACAAAACCCGCGTCGGCTGTTCGGCTGTTCTCCTTTCGCACACAACAATACCGCCGGCTGCAGGGTTGCATCCGACGGTATTGTTATTGTTCCTATATGCAATTTCGTGAAGACTACTCTTCCGAACCGTCAGTCTCAACGCCGGAAATCTCATCCTTCTTTGCACAGTGTGCGCACAGACGGGTACGATTCGCCTCGATTGCCTGTTCAACGGTACCTTTGGTAAGCGTATCGGTCTGATTCAAAGAACCGCAATCCTCATGCGTATGGTAAACCTTACCAAACGGAGTCCAGTAAACTTCGGTCTCACCGAGTGCAGAAATAGCTGCATCTTTGTCCTCCTTGGAAACCGGGTCCCAGTCATAACTGCAAAGGCCGCCAATCATCAGAGCGATTACCGCAACAACGGTAGCGATTGCCTTCGTCTTCTTATCGAGCTCCTTATTCGTAAGAAGAATGATAACAAGCGGAACAAATGCGACGATACAAGCGATAACACCCATATTGTTCCATAACCAAAACTTTACCTTGTTCTTCTCGGATGCAGGATCGATACGGTTGGACTTCTTCCAAAGCTGCGCACCGATAATCACACATGCAAGGTCAAGAACAATCAGTACGATTAACTGCGCCAGAGTAGGCATGAACGTCCAGGTAATCTTACCGAAAACAATCAAAACTGCCAACAATTCAAAAACAACTGCCGCAACCCACAATGCAGCTGCGCCGATACGATAACCGACTGCACTGCCGGATTCCTTTGCCTGAACAACGGTTTTTCCGGACGGGGTTGCAGACGGTGCGGCATGAACGATTTTATGCTCTTTCTTTTCTGCCATAACAGAACCTCCTTCGATTTTCAAACATAGCTTCATTATACCTGATTTTTCATCTTTTTCAACCGAAAACTACATTACTTCGACAGGAAAATCCGGATTTTTCGCAATATGATTCCGATTTCCGCCGTGCAAATCCTCTGCTTGACTTTTTTTCTCATAAATCGCATAATAAAAGCAGATTTATATGATGTAACGCAACATCTATGCATACCCCAAAGAAAGGACAACAACATTATGGATATCTCTTCTCTTATGTCTACCATGCTTTCCAAGGAAAGTATTGCCGCAATCAGCAAGAAAACCGGCGCCTCCAAAAGCGATGTTACCAAGGTTCTCGGCGACGCGCTTCCGCAGATGCTCGCCGGCGCCCAAAAGCAGGAGGAAAAAACCGGCTCCGGCTTCACCGAAGCGCTTGCAGCTCATGCAAAAAAAGACGTCGGGAATATGTCCGCATTTTTCAGCGCTGTTGATTTGCCGGACGGTTCCAAGATTGTCGGTCATCTGCTCGGCGGCTCCGCCGCTAAGTCCGGCGCAGAAAAGATTTCCAAGAAAACCGGCGTCAGCGCTGGAAAAACCTCCGACATTCTAGCGGCGATTGCTCCTCTTCTGATGAGCCTTCTCGGTAAAGAATCCCAGACACAACAGAGCAATGCAGGCGCATCAAGCAATGCAGCTAACGGTCTAATGAGTACGCTTCTTTCCAATGTAGACATTGGAAATCTTGCGCTGGGACTTCTCACAAACTCGAACGACGCCAAGACCGAAGAAAAGCCCAAGGGCAAAAAGAAAACCGGTAAGAAACCTGCCGCAAGCGCAAAAAAGGACGACAGCCTTTTGGGTTCTCTTTCCGGCATCCTCGGAAAGCTGTTAAAATAAAAATGGGGTTCCTTTGGGCATCCGTCGCATCCATAGCAGAGCGTTTTCGTTCCATAGGAAATTCAAAGGAATTTCCTATGGAACGAAAAAATCCGCAGCACCCACAGGCTGCGGATTTATTATTTTACTTCTGCTTCGGACTCACTCATCAGGTCACGCGCCATCACATGGAGAATCTTCTCCATTGTGCACAATTCCTCCGGTGTAAACTCCTTTGAAACACGGTCGAGCACTGTTTTCAGATATTGATAACTGATATTATAATAATCGATGTATTTCTGTGTAACCTCAAGATAAAATCTTCTCTTATCCTCTTCCGACTGTACCTTGTTAAGGTAACCCTTGCGAATCAGGTTGTTCACCTTGTCCGCAGCATTTGCTGAAGAAAGGTTGGCGAATTCCGCAAACTCACTTACCGTCGGTCTGCCCAAAGCATAAATAATCTCCATGCAAAACGTCTCCACGGTTGTAAGCGATGCTTCCCGATCCTGCCACTTTTTGAAAACTTCTCTGTAGAAATGCATTTTGAATTTCAGATAGACATTGTTGAAAGCCTCATAAATCATGAACTCACCTCCAATATCTATACTATATCAACTATTCGGGTCAATTGCAAATGTAAATTCAGCATTTACCGCAACCTCTCCGTCCACCAACGCCTCTGCCTTTCCGACTCCAATCGGTCCCTTGCGGACGATAATCTCACAGTTTAATTCCAGACGGTCTCCCGGAACTACCTGTTTACGGAAGCGTGCATTCTTGATTCCACCGAAAAGTACGATTTTGCCCGCATTTTCCTCCTCGGTCAGAATGGCAATGGCGCCGGTCTGAGCAAGCGCTTCCAGAATCAATACCCCCGGCATGACCTGCTTTTCCGGGAAATGCCCCAGAAACTGCATTTCATTACTGCTGACGCATTTAATTGCTTTTGCGGAGATTCCCGGCACGTAATCAATAACACGGTCAACCAGCAAAAACGGATAACGGTGCGGAAGAATTTTCTTAATCTCATCGGAAGATAATTGTCTATTGTTTTCCATCTGTTCTCCTATCTGCATTTGCCAAATACAATCGATGCATTGTGACCGCCAAAGCCCAGCGAGTTGGACATCGCATAATTTACCCGGATATGGCGTCCCTCGCATGGAACAATGTCAAGATCACATTCCTCGTCCGGCACCTTGTAATTGATCGTTGCGGGAACAAAATCCTCCTTTACGCTCAGAGCCAGAATAATGCCCTCCACGGCTCCGCTTGCTCCGAGAAGATGACCGGTCATGGACTTTGTGGAACTGACCGTCAGCCTGTATGCGTGTTCTCCGAAGGCTCTCTTGATGGCAGCCGTCTCCCCCTTGTCGTTTAAGTGCGTTGATGTGCCATGTGCATTGATATAATCAATCTGCTCCGGAGCGATTCCGGCATCCTTCAAAGCATTGTTCATACAGACAGCTGCCATTGCGCCGTCTTCCAGCGGAGCGGTAATATGATATGCGTCGCAGCTTGCACCGTAACCGACAACCTCGCAATAAATTTTCGCACCGCGCGCTACGGCATGCTCATACTCCTCAAGTACAAGAATACCGGCCCCCTCGCCCATAACAAAGCCGCTGCGTTCCTTATCAAAGGGAATCGAAGCACGATTGGGGTCCGTCGACGTACAAAGGGCATTCATTGCAGCAAATCCCCCCACGCCGAAGGTATTGATGCAAGCTTCTGCACCGCCGCAGAGCATCACGTCCTGATAACCGTCACGAATCTGGCGAAAAGCATCTCCGATGGCGTTAGTGCCGCCCGCACACGCCGTAACAACAGTGCTGCACATCCCGTGAAATCCGAATTGGATTGCAATCTGCCCTGCTGCCATATTGGTAATTGACATCGGAACAAAATGCGGGGATACACGGTCAAATCCCTTCTCAAGACCTCTCTCACACTCATTCTTAATCGTTCCGAGTCCACCGATTCCGCTTGACACAAGCACACCGCAGCGAAGCAAATCTTCTTTTTCGGTATCGAGCCCGGAATCTTCCATTGCCTCCTGAGCTGCCACCATGGCGTACATAACGAACGGGTCCATTTTCCGAATCCGGGAACGCTCAAAATGCTCCTCCGGAGAAAAATCCTTCACCTCGGCGGCAAGCTTGACCTTTCTTCCCTCCGTATCAAAATGCGTAATCGGAGCGACACCGCATTTGCCTGTCTGAATGCTTTCCCAGGTATCCTGTACATTGTTTCCGACCGGTGTAACCGCCCCAAGTCCCGTAACCACAACTCTTCTCATACTCTACCTCCATTTACGCAAAATCACATAGCCATGCCGCCGTCCACGCAGAGAACCTGTCCGGTAATATAACGGCTGTCCTCGCCCGCAAGGAAGGCAACAACGCCTGCAATATCCTCGGGTCTGCCCATCTGCTTAAACGGAATCGTATTCTTCATCGCCTCTTTTTCCGTCTCCGGAATCGCGCCTGTCATATCGGTTTCAATCATTCCCGGAGCGACCGCATTTACCTTAATCTGTCTGGAAGCAAGCTCCCTTGCAAGCGACTTGGTCATACCGATAACCGCGGCTTTACTGGCCGCATAATTCACCTGTCCGGCATTTCCCATCAGCCCGACAACAGAGCTCATATTGATAATACTTCCGCTCCTTTGCTTCAGCATAATCCTGGATACCCCTCGCATCATATAAAAACTGCCCTTCAGATTGACATTCAGAACCGCATCCAGGTCTTCGTCTTTGATTCTCATCAGAAGATTATCCTTCGTAATTCCTGCATTGTTGACAAGTACATCAATGCGTCCGTTTCCGAACTCCAGCGCCTTCTGAACAAGCATATCGCAGTCCTCCGACTTGCTGACGTCTGCCAAAACCGCCAGCACGCGCACCCCATAAGCCGCACAGCGCTGCTCGGTTTCCTTCGCCTGTTCACTTCCGTTCCGGTAGCTGAACACAACATCCATCCCGTCCTTTGCCAGTCTTTCACAGACTGCACGCCCGATCCCGCGGCTGCCGCCCGTTACAAGCGCAATTTTATTTGCTTCCATTTCCGATTACTCTCCTATCCGTTTTTTGAAATCCTCAACGGTCTCCACCGCAGTCACTTCCACATTTGCTCCCATGGCTCTCGCGGTTTTTTTCAGAAAACCGGAAACCACATTGCCGGGTCCAATTTCAATATATCGCCGGTATCCTGCTGCAATCAGCGCCTGCAAATCATCTTCCAAACGCACACTGTTCTGCACCTGCTGTTCGAGGTTCGCCTTCAAATCGTCCCCGTCCTTGTAAAACGTTCCGCTGACATTCAGCGCCACCGGAATCCTCGGTACGTGAAATTCCACCGATTTCAGATAGTTCGCCAGCTTATCTCCGGCCGGCTTCATACAGTGCGTATGGAACGGTCCGCTGACATTTAAGCGTACACAGCGCTTTGCGCCCATATTCACCAGCCGCGCCTCGGTATCCGCAACCGCCTGCTCCGTACCGCAGATAACATACTGTCCTGCACAGTTATAATTTGCAACCGTTACAAATCCTTCCCCTGCGTAAGCCTTACAGGCATCCTCTACCGTCCTGCTGTCCGTTCCGAGAATCGCACTCATACTGCAGGAAAGTCCCTTCGCTGCTTCTGCCATCGCACCGCCGCGAAACTCCGTCATTTTTACAAAATCCTGTGCGGAAAATACCCCTGCCGCATACAATGCACCATACTCGCCAAGGCTTAATCCGCAGACAGCCTCCGGCTCGACGCCATGGCTTACAAGCAAATTCGTCACACCCGCGGCAAAAACAGACATACAGGGCTGTGTGTATCTGGTGTCGGAAAGATCCTCCATCGGACCGTTATGCATCACGCTACGGTGATCGAAGCTGACGTTTACCGAATTACAGAAGTTACGGTAATCCTCATACTCCTCGTAGAAATCCTTACCCATTCCTACCTTCTGGCTTCCCTGTCCGGCATATAAAAATACAGCCTTCAACTCCATGCCTCCTTAATGACGG
>DLOO01000083.1:14473-14785 GCA_002479645.1 Lachnoclostridium sp. UBA7482
CGTATACTTTTCCAGTTCCATCTTATCTGCGCCTTCCTTTTCACGACGCACATACTCTCTGGCCATCGGATTTTTGATAATTCTGACCGGCGTACCGGCAATACGACCGGTAACAATCGTATCGTTATCCNNCTCCATGCCTCCTTAATGACGGTTTTATATTCTTCCATCATACTTTCAAGAATTTCCTTAACGCTGCGAATCTCGTGAACCTGACCCGCCACCTGACCTGCCATCAGCGAACCGGTCTTGGTATCGCCTTCAAATACCGCTCTTCTCAGAGAACCGAGCGTATACTTTTCCAGTTCCATC
>DLOO01000083.1:14858-31110 GCA_002479645.1 Lachnoclostridium sp. UBA7482
GGTAACAATCGTATCGTTATCCTTTGCCTTCAAAACAGCAGCCTTGTAATTGTCGTGAATCGGACACTCATGGGAAGCCAGCAGTACCGTACCGATCTGCACACCGACTGCACCAAGGGCAAATGCTGCCGCAAGCTGTCTTCCGGAACCGATACCGCCCGCTGCAATAACCGGAAGGGATACTGCCTCAACGACCTGAGGCACTAACGTCATAGTCGTCATCTCGCCGACATGACCGCCGCTCTCGCCGCCTTCGGCGATAACTGCGTCGGCTCCTTCTGCTTCGAGCTTCTTTGCAAACAGGGTACTCGATACAACCGGCATTACAAATATTCCGGCTTCCTTCCACGCCTTCATATACTTTGTCGGCATACCTGCACCGGTGGTTACGTATTTGACTCCCTCATCAATAATCACCTGCGCCATATTATCCGCATCGGGCGCCATGAGCATCAGATTCACACCGAATTTGCCTTCGTGCTCTTTGTCCACGAGACTCTTACAAAGGCGGATATTCTCACGAAGAGAATCCGCATTCATACCGCCCGCACCAATCAGTCCGAGACCGCCGGNNATCGCTGCCGCAAATGCGCCGGTTGCCACATTTGCCATA
The DNA here is from genome assembly GCA_002479645.1 of Lachnoclostridium sp. UBA7482. Lineage (GTDB taxonomy): Bacteria > Bacillota > Clostridia > Lachnospirales > Lachnospiraceae > ISDg. Next base: position 15,472 of record DLOO01000083.1, read on the forward strand.
CCGCCCTGGATAATCGGATACTCAATTCCCAAAAGTTCGTTCAGTTTCATATTAACCTCCATAATCGAAGCCTGCGCTTCTAAACCGTTACTAAAATGCTGCCCCACGTAAGACCTGCGCCGAAGCCGACGCAGATGATTTTGTCTCCCGACTTCAGAAGCCCCCTCTGATTCATCTCATCCAGCGCAATCGGAATGCTTGCCGCCGAGGTATTTCCATACGATTCAATGTTCATGAAAAATTTTTCTTCATTCCCCGGATACTTCCGTTTCACATGGTCAATAATTCTCTTATTTGCCTGATGGCAGACAACATGGTCAATCTCGCCCACCGTCATCCCGGCGTCCGCAAGAAGGGCATCCAAAGCGCTGCCGATCACTCTCGTCGCAAATTTGAACACCTCGGGACCATTCATCTGCATATATCCTCCGGATTTGCACACCAACGCCCCGTCGTTACCGTTCACCCGGTGATTTGCATAGTATTCCGCCTCATTTTCCCCTGCCAGTGTCAGCAATGCCGCACCTGCGCCGTCTCCAAACAAAATGCACGTCGAACGGTCGGTATAATCCACGATTTTTGACAAATGCTCGCTGCCGATCAGCAGGACGTATCTCATCCCCACACTTTTCAGAAACGCATGCGCCATCTGCATCCCGAAGATAAATCCACAGCAGGCTGCCGTAATGTCATAGGCCAGCATGTTCTCCGGCAGTCCGAGCTCCTTCTGTACCATACACGCCGCGGACGGAAACAGCTGTTCCCCGGAGGATGTCGCAACGAACAGCGCGCCGATTTGTTCCTCTGTAAACGCCGGATTTTTCTCCTTTGCAGCCGCAAGTACCTTCGCCGCTGCTTCCACCGAAAGAGTAATCTGATTTTCTCCCTCGCAGATTCTCCGCTCGCGGATTCCGGTTCGGGTTATAATCCATTCATTGTCAGTTTCAACCATCTTTTCGAGGTCTTCATTTGTCAGACGCCGCTTCGGAAGTGCACTTGCGGTTGCCACAATTTTAAGCCCGTTATTCATGTTTCAGCCTTCCTATCTTTCTAAACTTCTTATACCGGCGGCTCACCAGATTCGCCCCATCCAATTTGCGCAGCTCCCGCAGATTCTTCTCAACTGCATCTCCAATCCGCTCATACATCCGCTCATCCTCCGGAATAATTTCATCAATGATTCCGAACCGATACAAATCCTGCGCCGTTATTTTCATCAGTTCACTTGCCTCTGCCGCCCTTGTACCGTCCTTCCAGAGAATCGATGCAAAGCCTTCGGGAGACAGAATCGAGTAAACCGCATTTTCCAACATCCAGACACGGTCGGCAACCGCCAGTGCAAGCGCTCCCCCGCTGCTGCCTTCACCGGTTACAATCGCGATAACCGGCGTCCTCAGTTCGCTCATGGCCGCCAGGTTCTCGGCAATTGCTGCCGACTGCCCGTGATTTTCCGCATCCACGCCCGGATAAGCTCCCGGCGTATCAATAATCGTAATGACCGGACGCTTGAATTTCTCCGCCTGCTTCATCAGGCGAAGAGCCTTACGATACCCCTCCGGGGAAGCCATTCCGAAATTCACCCGTATATTTTCTTCCGTCGTTTTGCCCTTCCGGTGACCGATTACCGTTACCGGCATCCCACGAAATTCCGCAATCCCGCCAAGGATACTTCCATCCTCACGATACAAGCGGTCGCCTTTCAGTTCTATAAAATTCTCAAACAAATGCTCTATATAATCGATAATGGACGGCCGTGCCTTATCTCTGGCCTTTTTCACCCTGTCGTAGGCCGTGATTGCCGTTTCCTCCGTTGACATCCTTCTGTCCTTTCCAGCTGACAGACAATTTCGGTCTCTCAACTTCCATTACTCCCTACCTTCCCCGGCTTTATATCCGGTTACCGTGCTTCCTGATTGATTTCACTCCGTTCTGCCGCCCGGACTGTGAAGCCGCAGGATGGTTTCAAGAAACGTCCTCAGTTCGCGTCTCTTCACAATACAATCAATCATTCCGTTTTCCATCTGCGATTCCGCACTCTGAAAACCATCGGGAAGTTTCTGCCCAATGGTCTGCCCGATAACTCTCGGTCCCGCAAAGCCAATCAGCGCTCCCGGCTCGGCCAGAATGATATCCCCAAGGAATGCAAAGCTTGCACTGACACCGCCGGTCGTCGGATTGCAAAGCACCGAAATGTACAGCCCTCCGGCATTTTTCAACCGTTCGATTGCCGCCGAAGTCTTTGCCATCTGCATCAATGAAAAAATCCCTTCCTGCATTCTTGCTCCGCCGCTGACACAAAAAATAATCAGCGGTAAGGATTTCTTCTGCGCATATTCCGCAATCGCCGTAATCTGCTCCCCGACTACGGTACCCATACTGCCCATCATAAAGCGTGCGTCCATTACGCCGACAGCTGTCTTGTATCCGCCGATCTTCAACACACCGGTCATCACGGCATCCTCCTGCCGCGTTTTCTCCCGAAGCTGCTCCAGTTTTTCCTGATACCCCGGAAATGCCAGCGGGTCCGTCGTTGCCATCTGCGCATTCAGAATCTGAAAACTCTGTTCGTCCGCAATCAGTCGAATCCGTTCCCTCGGGGTCATTGCAAAATAATGACCGCAATCCGGACAAATACGCATTTTCTCCTTCAGCAACTGTGAAGAAAATCTCCTTTTGCAGCCGGGACACTCGATTTCCTTTCCCGAGAGTCCGTTTCTGCGCGTATCCTGCAGCTTATTCAAACTCTTCTTTTTTTTGTATAAAATCTCAAGAATATCCATTGCTATCCTCTGCCTGCCGCACAATCTTCTCCCCGTAGCGTCCCCAGAAGGACGTATCGTAGCTTCCTAACACAAACTCCTCCTGATAGGTGAGCATATACATTTCCTTCGCGTTTGTTTCTACACCCTCAAGCACCAGCTCCTCCAAAGCTCTTCGCATGCGCCGAATTGCCTCAAGGCGCGTCCTGCCGCTCGTAATTATCTTCGCAAGCATAGAATCATAAAACGGAGACACCTCATATCCGGTGTACAAACTGCTTTCTACACGTACCCCGAGTCCCGCCGGAAAATGCAGCAATTCCACCTTACCAACCGAGCGTGCGTTGATTCGACACTCCACGGCATATCCTCGCACTGAAATATCGTCCTGCACCATCCCAAGTTTTTTTCCTGCTGCCACATAAATCTGCTGTTTAACCAAATCAACATCCGTACAAACCTCCGTAACCGGATGCTCCACCTGGATTCGGGTATTCATCTCGATAAAGTAAAAATGTTCCTCCGCATCCACAACAAACTCAATCGTTCCGACGCTGTCATAGCCGGAGATTACCGCTGCCCTTACCGCAGTCTCTCCCATCGCCTTACGACTCTGCGCACTCAATCCCCATGCCGGCGCTTCTTCAAGAAGCTTCTGATGCTTCCTCTGAATCGAACAGTTCCGTTCCCCCAGATGAACAACATTTCCATGCTTGTCGGCAAGAATCTGCAATTCGATATGGCGGGGATTCACAATCAGTTTTTCAATATATACGGCATCATTTCCAAACGCATTCCGTGCTTCCGTTCTTGCCGTCTCATAAGCAGCCGTCAGCTCTTCTTCGTTAAATGCCTGGCGCATGCCTTTTCCGCCGCCGCCCGCAGTAGCCTTTATGAGCACCGGATAACCGATTTTTGCAGCCTCCTCCTTTGCCTTGTCCACACTGTCAATCAGACCATCTGAACCGGGAACGATCGGGATGCCATGCCGCTTCATCAGTTCCCGCGCGGTCTGCTTGTCCCCCATCTTCTCAACGAGCTGCCAGGACGGCCCGATAAAAACGATTCCTCGCTCCTCACACTTGCGTGCAAATTCCGCATTTTCCGAAAGGAACCCATATCCCGGATGAATGGCGTCACAACCGGTTTTAACCGCAACGTCCAGAATCTTGTCCCCGTCAAGGTAGCTCTCCGATGCTTTTGCCGGGCCGATACAAATACTTTGCGTGGCTGTCATTACCGGAATGGACTTGCGGTCGGCGGTCGAATATACCAGGACGGACTCAATATTCATATCCCTCAGACAACGGATGATGCGCAGAGCAATTTCACCACGATTGGCAATCAGAACACGCTTAAACATAAACACTCCTTTTTAGTTCTCCGAAATTTCCACAAGAACCTGTCCATACTCAACCATCGCACTGTCCTCGGCGCGAATAGCCGTTACCGTTCCGTTAACCGGTGCAACAATTTCATTCATCATCTTCATGGCTTCCACAATGCCAACCACATCGCCGCTGCGAACCTGCTGTCCGAGTTTAACAAACGGCTCGGCGTCCGGCGCCGATGCACGATAAAAAATCCCGGCAAGCGGTGATTCTACTCTTGTAGCATTCGTTGCCGTATGGATTGCGTCACTATCCTTGCTTTGCGTCACAGTTTTTTCCGGGGAAGCCTTTCCCAGTTCTTTTCCTGCTCTCGGAGCGGTCTGCTCACCCGGAGCCGCTGCATTTCTTCTCAAATGCAGCGTCATTCCTTCCGCCTCTACAAGGAGCTCGTCCGCATCCGATGCGTCAAACCGGTCCCAAAGCTTGTAAATGTCATTGATATTCATAGCCATAATTAGTTTGCATTTTCCTCAAGATACTTCACAATGTCGCCGATGGTAACAAAATCAGTAAGCTTCTCCGGTGCAATGCTGATACCGTACTCTTCCTCGATTGCAAGGATTACCTCCATTGCATCCAGGGAGTCTATCTGAAGGTCGGACTTCAGAGCGGCGCTCTCGGTAACGCTTGCCTCATCAAGATTCAAAGTGTCTACGATAATTTCCTTAACTTTTTCAAAATACATAACGCTTTCCCTCATTCTCAACTTATTTAGTTAAATTTATTTTGCTATTTAACTTGAGATATTTTTATCACAGGGAGGAGGTTTTGTCAATAGGGAATTTCACATTCCTATAATGGAAAAAGGGTTCGGCCTTAACGGAAGCATTTGCATACACATCAAAAAAATGCTTCTCCTCAGACCAAACCCTCTTACGGATTCCTTTTTATCGTAACAACAATGCACTCAATTATTTATCCGCATCCGTAACGATATGTATAATTCCATTCCCGGTTACAATTTCCCGCAGCCGCTCCTTCAAAAAGGAGGGCTTGATATTGTACTTTTCAATATCATCCATTGCTATCCATTTCATATGTTCCACCGCGCCGACAGAATTGACAGAATTGCTGTGAAGCTCCGTCATGCCGCGGCTTTTCATTACAAAATACAATTCCAGACAGTGGCAATCCAATCCGTCAATATTTCCGCCTTTTCCGGAGAAGAAATTTTCACAGATTACTGCCAAATGATCCACATCGTACTCTACTCCGGTTTCCTCCGAAACTTCTCGCTTCACACAGTCTTCTGCCGTTTCTCCGAGATGTACACCGCCGCCGACGGTATAGTAGTAATCAATCGTATCGTCCGTAGCAAATAATACTTTATCCTCTTCAACAATGATGGCTCCGGCTCGATAACGAAACCAATTCTTATCTCTGGTAAATCCGCAGTCCGTTCCACTTTGACTAATCTTATAAGCCAATAATCTTAAGAAATATTCCGGAATACGTTTGTGTCCCAGTTCCCAGTCTGTAATCGTCGGATATGGGATGTCGTACTCTATAGCAAAATCTTTGCGAGTCATTCCTGTTTTTCCACGCAGTTCAAGCAAATAAGCCTTCTTTTCATCACGTTCCATTTTCCCCTAAACCTCGTCGTTTTTCACATTGAATTTATCAGCCGCTGTTTCGATCCTATCAACAACCGTAGATTTTGTTCCACAGCACGATTGGATGTGATACCGGGTGCCGGCCGCTTCCAATCCCCGTGTCCTTTGTATATTATAACAATTATGCATTGCATACGTCAACTGCCAATAATAAATTAAGCTTCCCCTCGTACGAGTACAGTCACGATTGGCATTTATGCCACATCGGGACACTTTCATACAGTCACGATTGGCATCTATGCCACATCGGGACACTTCCCAAGCAGAGCATTGAACTGTATAGACAGGCACTTTCCAATACCACAAAAATCTCCGTTCGGAACACATCTATTCCAAACGGAGATTCTTTATTTTTCCATAGGAAATTCCTTTGAATTTCCTATGGAATAACAAACTATGGATGCGCACTCACGCGAAAGGAAGCTAGCCGATAAATCGGCACGCGNNGAGTTTCGCGAGCGAAACTCTTTTTTCTATCATGCCCTATAAAACGCTAATTTGCCCTTTGCTTTACAGGCAGTCCGAGATTACTTACCAAGCAATGCCCATGCATACTCAGGGTTCTTGTCGGCAAGCTTCCGGAAGATTTCCTTCTTCTCGGAGATAGCCGCCTGTGCTGCTGCCAGTCTTGCAATCGGCACACGGAACGGAGAACAGGATACATAATCAAGACCAATCTTGTGGCAGAACTCAACGGAGGAAGGATCACCGCCGTGCTCACCGCAGATACCTACATGGAGATTCGGATTGACAGGCTTACCAAGCTTGATTGCCATTTCCATCAACTTGCCGACACCGGTCTGATCGAGCTTAGCGAAAGGATCGTTCTCGAAAATCTTGGTGTCGTAGTAAGCATTCAGGAACTTGCCGGCATCGTCGCGGGAGAAGCCGAAAGTCATCTGCGTAAGGTCGTTGGTACCGAAGCAGAAGAAGTCAGCGTCTGCTGCAATTTCATCGGCGGTAAGCGCTGCACGAGGAATCTCAATCATGGTACCTACTTCGTACTCAAGGTCAACACCCGCAGCTGCGATCTCGGTATCAGCAGTATCCACAACGAGATTCTTAATATACTTAAGCTCCTTAACTTCACAAACAAGCGGGATCATAATCTCCGGCTTGATCTCCCAATCGGGATGCGCTACCTTAACCTCAAGAGCCGCACGGATAATAGCCTTGGTCTGCATTCTTGCAATAGAAGGATAGGTAACTGCAAGACGGCATCCTCTGTGACCCATCATCGGGTTGAACTCGTGAAGGGAATTGCAAATAGCCTTAATCTCTTCTACGCTCTTGCCCTTTGCATCGGCAAGCTTCTTAATGTCAGCTTCCTCAGTAGGAACGAACTCATGAAGCGGCGGATCGAGGAAACGGATGGTAACCGGGCATCCTTCAAGAGCCTCATAGAGCGCCTTGAAATCGCCCTGCTGGTAAGGAAGAATCTTATCCAGTGCAACTTCTCTTTCTTCCTCGGTATCGGAGCAAATCATCTCACGGAAAGCTTCAATTCTCTCCGGATCGAAGAACATATGCTCAGTACGGCAAAGACCGATACCTTCCGCACCAAGCTCATGAGCCTTACGTGCATCGGCAGGGGTGTCGGCATTGGTACGTACCTTAAGTCTGCGGTACTTGTCAGCCCAGGACATAACGCGTCCGAAATCACCGGAAATGGAAGCATCTACGGTAGGAATCAAACCGGCGTAAATGTTGCCGGTAGTACCATCAATGGAAATGGTGGAGCCTTCGCTGAAGGTCTTTCCGCCAAGCTTAAACTTCTTATTTTCTTCATCCATCTGGATGTCGCCGCAGCCGGATACACAGCAGGTACCCATGCCACGTGCAACAACGGCTGCATGAGAGGTCATACCTCCGCGAACGGTCAGGATACCCTGAGCAACCTTCATACCGGTAATATCTTCCGGAGACGTCTCAAGTCGAACAAGAACTACCTTCTCGCCCTTCTCCGCCCATGCCTCTGCATCCTCAGCGGAGAATACAACCTTACCGCAGGCAGCGCCCGGGGATGCGCCAAGACCCTTACCAAGAGGAGTTGCCTTCTTAAGAGCCTTTGCATCAAACTGCGGATGAAGCAGCGTATCAAGGTTACGAGGATCAATCATGGCAACTGCTTCTTCCTCGGTCTTATGTCCTTCATCTACAAGATCACAAGCGATTTTCAAAGCTGCCGGAGCGGTTCTCTTACCGTTGCGGCACTGAAGCATGTAGAGCTTCTTGTTCTCAACGGTAAACTCCATATCCTGCATATCATGATAATGATTCTCAAGAATACCGCAAACTTCGATGAACTGTGCGTATGCATCCGGGAATTCCTTCTCCATCTGTACGATCGGCATAGGAGTACGGACGCCGGCAACTACGTCCTCGCCCTGTGCGTTGATAAGGAACTCACCCATGAGCTTCTTCTCACCGGTTGCAGGGTCACGGGTAAATGCAACACCGGTACCGGACTGGTCATTCAGATTACCGAATACCATCGGCATTACGTTAACTGCGGTACCCCAGGAATACGGGATATCGTTGTCACGACGGTAAACATTTGCACGAGGGTTGTCCCAGGAACGGAAAACCGCTTCAATCGCAAGCTGGAGCTGCTCAACCGGATCGGACGGGAAGTCCTTGCCGAGCTGGTTCTTGTACTCCTGCTTAAACTGCTTAGCAAGCGCCTTGAGGTCTGCGGCAGTAAGCTCAACGTCGTACTGAACCCCCTTCTTCTTCTTCATCTCATCAATGAGTTCTTCAAAATACTTCTTGCCTACGCCCATTACAACGTCAGAGAACATCTGAATGAAACGTCTGTAGGAGTCGTATACGAATCTCTTGAACTTCGGATCCGGGTTGCCGGCAATCATAGCGTCAACTACCTTATCGTTCAAGCCGAGGTTCAATATTGTATCCATCATACCGGGCATGGATGCTCTTGCACCGGATCTTACGGAAACAAGAAGCGGATTGGTAAGATCGCCGAACTTCTTGCCGTTGATCTCCTCCATCTGACGAACGCCCTCCATTGCCTGCGCCATAATTTCATTGTTAATTTTACGTCCATCTTCATAGTACTGTGTACAAGCTTCCGTCGTAATTGTGAAGCCCTGCGGAACCGGAAGCCCGATATTGGTCATCTCTGCGAGATTGGCTCCCTTTCCACCCAGAAGATTTCGCATGTCCGCATTACCTTCGGTAAATGCGTATACCCATTTTTTAGCCATTTAACATGGTCCTCCCCATTATTTTTTCCACACCCCGTATCATAACTTCTACGCATAAGCAGCCCGTGCACGCACAATAAGCCACCTGTGTGGTCGCTATGTTTATCATACCATAATATAACCGCTATTACAAACACATAAAAGAATTTCTTACATTTTTTGTGGAAAAAAATACAAAATCCCGAACTTTCTCGGGATTTTGTAAAAAACGAAGTCATTTTTTTATTTTTTCGCAATCCGCTTTGCTGCCTGCTCATTGCCGTTTTTACTCAAACAGACTTCTTACAACGATTTTTTCTCCGCCCAAAATATATGCCTCGTCATCAATAACCACACAGCGCATCATTCTGGCAGGGCAGGGAAATTCCTCCTTTATCAGCTCGCGCAGCTCATAACCGTCAAAGAAAAACAGGCAATACGCATTTCTTGCAGAATAGCCTCTGTCGTCCATTCCCAAACCGACTAACTGTCTCTCACGATCAATGTAATACGCTTTATACTCACCCGCACAGACTGCCCCCTCACGGGTAAAATTACAGATAGGCTGAACCGTATCTTTTACCTCCTCATAAATTTCCACTTTCACAGAAAACATATCGGCATCTCTTCCGATTCCGAGCAATCTGCCGTTTCCGAAATTCACAAGTGATGAGGAGAATCCGGGAATCGTTCCGGTATCTTTATACGTAATGTGATGCAGGTCAGACAGGTCAAAGAAAAATACGGGATCTGTGCTTTGCACCGAGGTGCATACATACGCTTTATCCCCGTCAAATCTTACCGATTGCACCATCTCGCCCTCCGGCGCGAAGCCTTCCACTCCGGCAATGGTTGTACCGTCGGCAAGACTGACACAATACAGGTTGGCGCTCCTGCTGCGCTCCCATGGCGCCCGATGTGGGTCATCCAAACGAACTACTTCGCTTGTGCTTGTTACCACGCGTAAAATGCCGTCCTTTTCGTCCATGCTGTATTGATCCTTCAGATATCCTTCAAGAACAAACGGCTCCTCCACACGGAAGCTTCCTCCGCCGTAGGAAATACGCGAAATCTCCGTCATACACCTCCGCTTCGTATCGCCGTATTCTTTGAAGTCATCGTAATACCTGCAACTGGCAAAAATGTTATTTTCCGAAACATAGACCTCATCGGAATAGGACAAAAATGCCGCCGCTCCTTCTACCGTCAGACTCCCTTCCTCTAAGGCAAGCACCACCGTATAGGAAGGTTCGGTCATCTCTTCCGGCAAGATAATATCATCCATCTTTAAGCTTTCAAATCCATCTCCGCAATCAATCTGCGGCAGGAAATTCTTCTCCTCCGAAAAATCCGCATAATTCACTCGAAATCTCGTCATCAGCAGCAGGCGTCCGTTTACCATACGCGAGCTGATATAATTTCCGGTAATATAAAACGCATCCTTTTCCTGAATATCCGACGGGTCGGACACGTCCAGATTCATAATCTTTACAATCGCTTTATAATCGGAATATCCGCTTACAATCACGGTCACAGTCTTACAGTCGTCCGAAAGATAAAATTCAAAATTATCATACGGACGCGGAAGCTTTTCCTCCGGCATTACCAAATAGGTCCCGACCAATGCGCTGTTTTGCCCGTCAATGGAATAGACCTTCAGTTCTCGTCCCTCCAGATAATAAATGAAGCTGTCGCTTCGCTTGATACGGTCTGCCTCAATGATGCCCGCCACCTGATTGTCGGTCGTTTCGCGGTATTTGGCTCCCACCTCCGGTTGCACGGAACCGGGCACCCCATCCATTTTATTCTCTTTAGAACGTAAAACATCTGCTAAGATACGTTGAAAATTATTTTTGTATGCCGGAGGTGTGTACAATGCAGCGTTCAACTGCTGAATTACCGGATAATACTCACTGTTTTTGTATTTTTTCACACTTGGCGGAGTATTCCGAAGCGGAACAAACAGATACAGCACCAGCCCAAGCACGCAGAGACAGGCCGCCGCCTTTATAAATTTTTTCGGTGTTAATCGTGGAAACCTCTGTTTTCTCCTTGGATCTGCCTCCTTTACGTATTTTTCATCGGCAAGCGACAATGCCTCTATCCAATCCTTTTCTTTCATACCAAAATCCCTTCCTTTTCCAAAAACTCCTTGAAGCTGCTCCTCGTCCGGTGAAGAATCACTTTCACATTACTCTCGGACAGATGCATACCGTCTGCAATTTCCTTTACCGTACAAAAATACCAGTATCTTCGCAGGAAAATGATGCGTGTCTGTTTTTTCAGCGATGCCAAAAAACGGTTAATCGCCTCTTTCAGCGCAAATTGATTTTCTATTGACACTCCATCGGGCACGGATTCATAATATTCCTCCCACACCACCGTTATTTTCTCAGAACGCTTTTTTGCCGTATTGTAATCGTATCGATTCAGCGCCAGATTTCGCGTGATACAGCCAAGAAAACAGCGCAGGCTTTGCGGTCTTTGCGGCGGAATGGATTCCCATGCATTGACATAAGTATCATTGACACACTCTTCGGAATCCTCGTTTGAGCAGAGAATATTATAGGCAATCGTATAGCAATATTTTCCGTATTTTGCTTCGCTTTCGCGAATTGCCTCTTCTGATCTGACAAAAAACAATTCAACAATCTCCCGATCTTCCATCATTTCACCTCCTGTCATTCTTTTATGAAAGCTTTATATCTTAATAGAAAGCTTTTCCCGACCCCGGGTTACAGGGATTTTCAAAATATCTGTATTTTTTTCAGTCGCATCCATAGCGAAACGTTTTTGTTCCATAGGAAATTCAAGGGAATTTCCTATGGAACAAAAAAATCTCCCCGCCGCAAGCGACAGGGAGATTTTTTCACATTAGTACGTATGAAAATCAAAACGGATATTCGCAATCTGCTTCGCTGATGAGGTTAAATCCTACCACTCGAATTTCTTCCCGAAATAAGCCTTAAGGTCTTCTATCTTAACACGCTCCTGAGTCATGGTATCACGCTCACGAACAGTAACACAGCCGTCGGTTTCAGACTCGAAATCGTAGGTCACACAGAACGGAGTTCCGATTTCGTCCTGACGGCGATATCTCTTACCGATGTTGCCGCGGTCGTCGAATTCACAGTTGTAGGTCTTGGAAAGCTCTGCAAAAATCTTCTCAGCGCCCTCGGAAAGCTTCTTGGAAAGAGGAAGCACACCAATCTTAACCGGAGCAAGCGCGGGATGGAAATGAAGCACGGTACGTACATCGCCGCCCTCAAGCTCTTCCTCGTCGTATGCAGCACAGAGGAATGCAAGAACAACACGGTCTGCACCAAGGGAAGGCTCGATCACGTAAGGGGTATATCTCCACTGCTTCTCGTCATCATAGTAAGTAAGATCTTCCTTGGATACATTCTGATGCTGGGTCAAATCGTAATCGGTACGGTCTGCAATACCCCAGAGCTCGCCCCAGCCGAACGGGAACAGGAACTCAATATCGGTCGTAGCCTTGGAGTAGAAAGAAAGCTCCTCCTTCTCATGGTCACGTACACGCATCTCCTCCTCTTTCATACCGAGAGTCTTAAGCCAGTCAATACAGAACTGCTTCCAGTAAGCAAACCATTCAAGGTCCGTGTCAGGCTCACAGAAAAACTCCAACTCCATCTGCTCGAACTCACGGGTACGGAAGGTAAAGTTACCCGGCGTAATCTCGTTACGGAAAGACTTACCGATCTGACCGATACCAAACGGAATCTTCTTGCGGCTGGTTCTCTGTACATTCTTGAAGTTTACGAAGATACCCTGTGCAGTCTCCGGACGAAGATATACAACGTTCTTAGCATCCTCAGTTACCCCCTGGAAGGTCTTGAACATGAGGTTGAACTGACGAATGTCGGTAAAGTTGTGCTTGCCGCAGGTCGGGCAGCATACATGATTATCTTCGATGAAATTCTTCATCTTCTCCTGGCTCCAGCCATCGATGGAACCATCCAGAGCAATCCCTTTCTCTGCTGCAAAATCCTCGATAAGCTTGTCGGCGCGGAAACGCTCATGGCACTCCTTACAATCCATCAAAGGATCGGAGAAGCTGCCAAGGTGACCGGATGCAATCCAAGTCTGGGGATTCATAAGAATCGCACAGTCAACACCTACGTTGTAAGGGTTCTGCTGGATAAATTTGCTCCACCAAGCCTTCTTAACATTGTTCTTAAGTTCAACGCCAAGGTTCCCGTAATCCCAGGTGTTTGCCAGACCACCGTAGATTTCGGAGCCCGGATACACAAAGCCTCTGGCCTTTGCCAAAGCAACGATTTTGTCCATTGTCTTTTCCATTTTTCATTCCTCCTAAAAATATTTTTCAGTGGAAACAAAAAACGCCCAAACCTGACTTCTGTCAAGCTTAGGGCGAACATAGCAGTCCGTGTTTCCACCTAAATTCAGTTTCCTGCACTCTGTCGGAGTAATCTCCGAACCATCCCGTTAACGGTGGATCTCCGTTGACGCCTACTGACATTGCTGCGTTCGGGTCAAAGCTCCAAGGCGCCTTCCCTGTGTCCTTTGAGAGATTCGCACCGGCCATCTCTTCTCTTACTTCCCGGAAATCAGGTACTCTTCCTTTTCTTTGCTGTTATCGTGCCTACAGTATAACGGTATTGACCGGTATCTGTCAAGTAGGGATTTTGAGAAAATGGGAAATGGTCTTTGATCTATTACTCCGGCATACTTTCAATCAATTCAAGGCTCTGAAAACTATGACGCAGATACTCCGCGCGGTAATCCTTCACCAGATCCGCAAGCTCATTTTTCGCGGAATCGGCAAGCTGAAATGTATAGAGTTTCTCCGGCGGAGTTACTGCAAGGAACTGGAGCGTATACCACGCCCCCTCCGAAAGACTCCTATCAACATCGCCGGGGACTCTGCGTTCTGTCCGCGCGGCACATTCGCCGCACACAAGACCGCCGGCCTTAATCCGAAACACACGATTTTTCATGCTCTGTGCTTCCTGCTGCATCAATTCCTGCGCGTCTTTCTTTTTCCCCTGCTTTCGTCCGTTATTACAGGAAACGCAGGAAAACACCTCCGGCCCCTCGCCGTTTAGGTAAAACATCTTCCATTCATAAATCAGCCTGGTAAGCTTAGGCCCGAATTTTTCGTGCGTCAGAGCACGCAGAGACTGGTACAGAAGTTTGAGAACCGCACGCTCATCGTTACCTTCGCTGGTCATATAATCCGCAAATTCGCAGAAATACATCCCGTAAAACGTCAGCTCCACATCCCCGCGCAGCTCCTGAAAATAGTTTTTAATTTCCGCACCTGCAAGGGTATACGAGCTGCGTCCCTGAAACAGGGAAAAGCTGCCGAAAACAAACGGCTGCGAGCAGGCCAGAAACGGACTGTTCTGCCTTCTCGCACCCTTGGCAAATGCTGAAATTTTACCGCGTTCCCTGGTGAGAATCACCAGTCTCCTGTCGTATTCGCCCACAGGCATCACCGACAGTACCAGTCCCATCACCGCAATCTTGTCTGTCATCGTCGCTTCTCTCCAGCGTACAGGCCGTGTACGCAAGATAATCGTACACGCTTCCGGTCTGCACAAATTTCGTCCACTTATCATCCTTCATAACAAATCCTCCTGTCAAAAACAAACATCATGTTTCTCTGCTGTTTATTGTTCCCCTGACAGGAGAATTTATACGAAATGCATCAATACTCTTCGTCGTTTCGGTAGCCGTAATTCTTAATCAGAAGGTCGCTGTCACGCCAATCCTTGCGTACCTTAACCCAGAGCTTCAAATTCACCTTACAGCCAAGCAACGCCTCGATTTCAAATCGCGCCTGCTGACCGATTTTCTTTAACATCGCGCCCTGCTTGCCGATGATAATGCCCTTATGGGAATCTCTCTCGCAAATGATAGTCGCATCGATATCAATCAGCGTTCCGCCCGGACGCTCCTTCATACGGTCAATAACTACCGCAATCCCGTGAGGAATCTCGTCCGACAGATTGCGAAGAGCCTTCTCACGCACCAGCTCCGCCACAATCTGGCGTTCCGGCTGGTCAGTGATGGTATCCTCGTCATAATACATCGGTCCCTCCGGCAGATACCGAAGCATCGTCGAAATCAGAGCATCGGTGTTGTCCCCCTGCAAGGCAGATACGGGAATCACCTCTGCAAAATCCAGTTCCTTACGGTAGGTATCGATAAAGGATAATATCTCCTCTTTCTTTACCTTGTCAATCTTGTTGATTACAAGGAAAATCGGAGTATCGGTCTTCTTTAATTTCTCGATAATGTACTGCTCGCCGGCGCCGATAAAATTACTCGGCTCCACAAGCCAAAGGATAATATCCACTTCGGAGAAGGTACGTTCGGCAGTCTCCACCATAAACTCGCCGAGGCGGTTCTTTGCCTTGTGAATACCAGGGGTGTCCAGAAAAATAATCTGCCCCTCGTCGCTTGTGTAAACCGTCTGAATACGGTTTCTCGTCGTCTGGGGCTTACTGGACGTAATCGCAATCTTCTGCCCGATCAGCCGATTCATTAGTGTGGATTTTCCCACGTTCGGGCGCCCGATTAACGCCGCGAACCCGGAATGATACTTCTGTGCATTGGCGTCCATATTACAGCTGTTTCACCTCGCTAAACATATCCTTGCATGCCGCTACGGCTGCCTCGC
>DLOO01000083.1:31141-37350 GCA_002479645.1 Lachnoclostridium sp. UBA7482
TCCGCTGCCCCTCGGATATCCTCCGGCGTAGTTGCCAGAATCTCGTCGCGGCATTTGCAAAGTTCCTCAACCGTGCGACCGGTCAGATACAGATTCATATCCCGCGCACCGCTCATCTTCGGTGTAAACGGCGGGTAATCGTTGCTGATAGTACCGATGATGTATTTGGTCATCTCGCGCTCAGACAACGGCATATTTGCAATATAATCAGCGGCCTTTTCATACACTTCCTTCGTCTCTGCCAGTTTCGGGTCACGATAGGAAACAAAGTATGCATTTCCGTTTATCGGATGGAACTCGCACATACATCCGTATGCACCGCCGAGTACGCGAACATTGTTCCACAGATAGTCCATAGAAAGAATATTGCGCATGACGCGAAGCGCGCCGCACAACTCGTATCCGGCATCCATATAGTTACCGCATACCGCAAGGTACTGAACCTGTCCGGCAAAGGTAAATGCTTCATTCTTCGCAGTAAGGGCGTATTCCCCTGCCGCAGGAAGCGCTTCTCCCGCAGGCAATGCTGCGATATCTGCAAGAAGTGCCGGAATCTCGGCAGCCAGTTTTTCATAGCTTGCTGCATCGCCGGTAACGCCGACAATCATCCTCTCTTTTTTCAGTATATGCAGAAGCAGTCTTGTCAGATGTTCCTCGATTGCGTCTTTTTTCTCGTCGTAATGCTCCAGAATATCCTTCAGTGCATAGTAAGCGTCAATACCGTTAATCTGCTGCTTAAAATATCCCTGCGGACTAAAATAGGAAATCGCACGTTCTAAAGCAACAACGTGTCCCGCCTGCTCAAAGCGAGCCTTAAAACGGGTACAGCCCTCGGCGATAATTTCACGAATACGCTTGGTATCGCCGAGCTTCGTTTTACAGAGAATCTCGCGGATCAAATCCATTGCCCTGCCGGTATTGTCCTGCAGCACCCGGGCATTCACATCCAGATACGCCTGAAAATCCTTGTGGGACTTCTTTGCACAGAAGGTGTCTACACTGAAACTGATTCCGCCGATGTAAATGTTGCATTCATCGGTCAGCTCGGCATAAGAATGCTCCTCGGTATCCATCATACCAAGGCTCACAGACAGAAGTCCGAGATAGGGAAGCTCCTCCGCCGGAATATCTTTGGCGTCAAACATAATCTGAAGATAACTGATTCCATTGGTAAAGATGTCATGATGAATGACCGGAACGCCTTCCACCTCGTGCTCCACATTGGAATTCTCACGAATCTTAACCTCCAAATCGGAGATTTCAAGAAGCGGCAGACAGGAAAGCTGCTCTTCTGTCGTCTCCTCTTCCTGATATGCGCGCAGCGCCCTGGTCTCCTCTACGATACGGTTAATCTCGTCCTCGCTAAGAGACGCCTTGTAAGCCGCCAGCTTCTCGGCAAGCGCCTTTTCCTTACGGGTAGCAAGCCCCTGTTCAGGAACAAGCGTAACGCTTACGGTATGCTTACTCTCAAGCACATCCTCACGAATCAGCTGTTCAAAGTAACCGGTATCAAGCTCCTTGCGAAGCTCCTCAAATACTGCATTTCTCTTGCAGCAAGGAAATACCTGCTTCTCATCGTAAAGCCATGTGCAGTAAATATTAAGAATCATTACCAGACCGGAAGGAGTTGTACCGTGATCGGACTCGCGATAGCGGAACTCCTGACTGCTGATGGCGCCGAGAAGGGATTTACGGTTCAATCCTTCCTCTGCAAGCTTGGTAAGCGTATCACGGATAATGCTTAAAAACTGCTCCTCCTGCGCTTCATCCGCCTCTCTGGCAATAATGCTCAACGACGGCTGCTCCAGATAACTGTCAAATCCACCGACAACCTCGGAACCGATTCCGGCGTCAATGAGCGCCTGCTTCACCGGTGCTCCGGGAGCCTGAAACAGTACAAACGAAAGGATGTCCCATGCAAGGATACGCTTTATATCCGAGAAATCACCGATGGTAGTGGAGTAACTAAGCATAGCCTTCTTCTCGACAGACTCCTCCTCGCCGACGGAATAGCTCTTGCGAATCTTGCGGAATCCCATGGGTTTCTGCATCGGGATAGATGCGTCAATCTCAAGAGTATCAAATGCCGCCAAATAGTTTTCATCCAGCCATGCAAGCTTTTCTGCCATATCCATATCCCCGTACAGATAGATATAACTGTTGGACGGATGATAGTAGGTTCTGTGGAAATCCAGATACTGCTCGTAAGTAAGCTGCGGAATGACGTCCGGATCGCCGCCGGAATTTACCGAGTAAGTATTGTCCGGATAGAGCGCGCTCTGAATCTCCTCATAGAGTACCTCATCACCGGAAGAAAGCGCTCCCTTCATCTCATTGTAAACAACGCCGTTAATTTTCAGCTCCGCCTCCGGAGACTCCAGCTCGTAGTGCCAGCCCTCCTGCTTGAAGATGTTGTCGGTGTGATAAATATTTGGCTTAAATACAGCATCCATGTAAACGTGCATCAGGTTCTGGAAATCCTTATCATTGCAGCTTGCTACCGGATAAATGGTTCGATCCGGATAGGTCATTGCGTTGAGGAAGGTGTTGAGAGAGCCCTTGCAAAGTTCGATAAAGGGGTCCTTCAGCGGAAACTTCTCGGAACCGCAGAGAACCGTGTGCTCGATAATATGGGGAACACCGGTGCTGTCTCCCGGAATCGTCTTGAAACCGATACAGAACACCTTGTTGTTATCCTCGTTGGATACCAGGCACACGCGCGCACCGGACTTCTTGTGGCGAAGTACGATCCCCTGGCTGTTATAATCTGCTAAAAACTCCTGTCCCAGAAGTTCATAGGCTGAATTTTGATTGATAAATTCTTTCGACATAAATACCTCCAAAATTGTGTACACAAATAATAAAGAGTTTTGCTCGCGAAACTCTCGCGTCTGGCGCGTGCCGATTTATCAGCCGGCTCCCTTGCCGCCCCGTGTACTCTAAAACGGTACCGCGTTATTTTCATCATACCAAAAAATGGGTAGAAATGCAAGGCTGGCGGAATTTTATTCGTGACCGAAATTTTCACAATTTTTTCACAAAAACAGGAATTTTCGTTGACTTTACATCAAATTTATGCTACTTTGAGTTTGTGTCATAATTTTACATAAGATAACATGTAAATTAAGGCATATTTATAAAATCTTTTAGGAGGCACACCATGAAGAAAGGTACTGTTAAGTGGTTTAACGCTAAGAAGGGCTTTGGCTTCATCTCCGACGAGGAAGGCAACGACGTATTCGTACACTTCTCCGCTTTGAAGATGGACGGCTTTAAGGCTCTTGAGGACGGCGACTCTGTAGAGTTCGACGTTGTTGAAGGCGAAAAAGGCCCTCAGGCAGCTAACGTAACCAAGTTATAATCACTTAAAAACCGATCTTAAATTAAATATAAAGTACTGGATTTCTTTTTTTTAATGCATGATTGGGTGGGTTGTAACGAAAAAAACCATGCCGCGAATAAAAAGCGCGGCATGGTTTTTTATTTCCCGAGAAACTCCTTTGAAATCTATTGATTCATATCGGCAACAACCCCGGCGTCTTTCACTGTCACTTCAGCCCATGCAGGTTTGAAGCCACTCTTAATTGCATTTCTTGCCGATTTTATGTTGGACCAGGCACAGCAGTAAAAAGGTACTTTTCCCTTTTCAATAATCTCAACTGCCAATCTGCTTGTAAGTGCCGACGCAATACCCTGTTTTCGATATTCCGGCAGTACATCCACTCCGATTTGCCACATGGTATCACAGTCAGCGGAACATCCCGCTAATCCTATCAGCCTTCCGTTGTCATATGCTCCGACTCCAAGTACATCCAGTTCTTTTCGATCTTCGCACAGGGCATTGCTCCATTCTTTTCTGTACAAATCTGTAAAATCACCGGCTGTAAGGATTTTTAACTCATACCTGCAAGGCAATTCTTTCAAAGCATCCATATCCGGCAGAAAATATTCCGCCATAAAGCAGACACGATAACCGTATTTCTGAAATTCATCGTTCAACACATGCATATTCGGAGTTTCAAAGCAATGTTCTACCGCAAACCGGTTGATATATTCCGATACGATATCTCGAAACTTTTCATCAATCGTTGCAACGATATTATTACCATAGGATATCAAATTGCACACATGCGGAAGCTTCAAATATTTTCTTGCCTGTGGATGTTCCTTTGATTGAACGATTACATTCTCGTATAAACAAAAGTCTTCGGCGTCACAATTTGCATCTATTGCGGATTGTTCCATCGCAATCCGTTTTATCATTTCGTTTGTCATTTTTATCAAATCTCCTTGTGATGGAATCTCTTTTTTCCGGATGCATAATCGGCAACGATGTGTCCGTCTCCTATCAGCTTATACTTATATGTCACAAGACCATCCAGCCCCACCGGTCCTCTGGCATGAAACTTACTGGTGCTTATTCCTACCTCTGCCCCGAATCCATACCGGAAACCGTCCGCAAATCTCGTGGAACAATTCCAGTACACACCGGCAGAATCCACCATCTGCATAAAGCGGTCCGCGTTCTCCCCATTCTCGGTAATGATGCAGTCCGTATGATGAGAGCCGAAAAAGTTAATATGCTCAATCGCATCATCCACACTGCTAACCAGTTTCAGCGAAACAATCAAATCAAGATACTCGATAAATCCATCGTCCTCTATTGTTTCGACGTCAATTATTTCGCCAACCTCCGCGGTTCCACGCAGGCGTACGCCTCTGTTTTTAAGCGTCTGCGCAAGCCTCGGCAGGAAAGCCTTTGCAATTTTTCTGTGTACAAGAATTGTTTCCACCGCATTGCATGCTGCCGTATACTGTGTCTTGGCGTCAACGATAATCGGAACTGCCTTCAGCGTGTCGGCGTCTGCATCCACATAAATGTGACAAATGCCGTCTGCATGACCCATTACCGGAATCTTGGTATTGTTCATAATATGCTGTACAAATGCATTTGACCCTCTCGGTATCAGCAGATCCACACTCTCATGGCACGCTAACAGCTCGTCAATTTCACTGTGCAGCTCCGCCTGCACCAGACAATTTGGCGGAAGGCCGACCTGTAAGGCACTGTCATGAATAATCTTGAACAACGCTCTGTTGGTATAGGTTGTTTCCTTTCCTCCCTTCAGGATGGCGCAGTTGCCGCTCTTAATGCACAGGGTGGAAATCTGTACAAGCGCATCCGGCCTTGCTTCAAAGATAACGCCGATAACCCCAATCGGGCTGCTGACTCTGTAAAGCGTCAGTCCCTTATCCAGTTCCCTGCTGAGAGATACCTTTCCTAACGGATCGGGAAGACCAATCAGCTGCTCGATTCCGACAAGAATGTCTGCCAGCTTCATATAGTCAAATTTCAGTCTTTTCATGACCGCAGGCGCAATCCCATTGCCCTCCGCAGCCTCCAGATCCTTCTGATTAGCGGCAAATACCTCCTCCGCATGCGCCCTCAGATTTTTCGCAATACGCGCAAGCGCCTCATTTCGTTTTTTTACTGAGAATGCAGCAAGATACGGTGCTTCCTCCTTCATTTTTCTAACTTTTTCTCTGATACTCATACATTTCTCCCATAACATCAAACGATAGCATTAAAGCAGATATTCGCAATCCGCTCCGCTGCTTCCCTAATGAGATTAAAATAACACATATACTCTAAATTTACAATCATTTCTTCCTCCTTTTCTCCGAAAGCGCTTCCCGAAGGAGTTCCCGAATCTTATCTGCCTGTCCTCTTCCGCCAAGCGCCTTCATCGCCTGCCCGATTAAAAAGCCAATGGCGCGGTCTTTGCCGTCAAGGTAATCCTTAACTGACGCGGGATTTTCCGTAAGAACCTCTTCCACAACCGCCCGCAGGCTGTCCTCATCCGACACTAACCCGAGCCCATGCTCCGCCACATACTGTCTCGGTGAAAAACCCGCCTCCGGGAGCGCAGCGAAAATCTCCTTCGCCGTCGTCCGGTTTATGACCTTCTCCTGTACAAGGCACAACAGTTCCGCCAGGCACCCGGCCGTCACCGGGAATTCCTCCCCATCCTGCCAATACCTTAGAAGCTCTGTCTGAATAAAGTTTGACGCCTCCTTTGCCTCCGCTCCTTCTACAACAGTAGATTCGTAGAAATCCGCAAGTTCCGGCGTTTCTGTGAGTTGCCTTGCATCGTACTCGGTCAGTCCGAATTCTACTACGTAACGAAGCTCCCGTTCCCTGCGGCTTG
>DLOO01000083.1:37411-39243 GCA_002479645.1 Lachnoclostridium sp. UBA7482
AATCGGCGGCATTTTCCTTCGAGCGCATCGAAAGACTCTGCTCTGTCGTCTCGTCAAATCGTCTGGTTTCCTGCACGACCCTGCCGCCCTCACGAAGAATCGCAATCTGGCGTGCAGACTCCACTTCGATTGCTTTCCGAATCGAACGGAACGACCCGAGGTTTTTCATCTCGGTTCTGGTACCGAGCGGCTCCCCGCTCTTATGTACCGACAAATTCACATCCACACGCATGGAGCCCTCCTGCATACGGCAGTCGGNNACAGAAGCCGGTTCCGAAGCTCCGTCAGATACACTGTCACTTCATCCGCATTTGCCATATCCGGCTCGGACACGATTTCAAGAAGCGGCACACCGCAGCGGTTATAATCCACAAAGGAGCGACGGCCATCCTCACTGTGAACCAGCTTACCGGCATCCTCCTCCATATGAAGCTCATGAATCCGAACGGCAAATTCGCTCCCGTCCGTTCGCCTGCACGCCACCCGTCCGTCATAACAAATAGGGGCATACAACTGCGAAATCTGATATGACTTCGGCAAATCCGGATAAAAATAATTCTTGCGATCCATATGCGTTTCCCTGCGAATCTCACAGCCAAGCACAAGACCTGCCGCGATGCCATGCTCCACAACTCTGCGATTCAATCGGGGAAGCGTCCCGGGCTGACCGGTACAAATCGGGCAGCATAAGGTATTGGGCGTAGCACCAAACCGGGTACTGCATCCGCAGAAGATCTTCGTTGCCGTGCGGAGTTCCACGTGAACCTCCAAGCCTATGACAATACGGTACTCTACTTGTGTAGAATTCATGTTTCCGTCCTCCCCTGCCAACTGCCGCCTTTGCCATTGATTCGTTCCCATGCCGCACCTGCGCGAAACAGAAGATCCTCCCGATTAGCCGCCGCCATCAGCTGCATACCAATGGGAAGACCATGCTCCCCCACACCACACGGAACGCTCATCGCCGGAAGTCCCGTCAGATTTGCCGATACCGTATAAATGTCCGACAGATACATTTCCATCGGGTCATTCAGCTTCTCCCCGAGCTTCCATGCCGTTGTCGGCGTAGTCGGTCCGAGCAGCAGGTCATATTGCTCCAATATACGTGCAAAGCTTTCGCACAGCAGTCCGCGCACACGCTCTGCCTCCAGATAATAATCCTCATAGTAACCGTTCCCGAGCACAAAGGTACCAAGCAGGATGCGCCGCTTTACTTCTTTTCCGAGAAAATGCTCCCTCGTCCGGGCAAACATCTCCTGTAACGGCAAGTCCCCGCCAACTCTGCGTCCGTAGGCAACACCCTGAAAACGTCCGAGATTCGAGCCTGCCTGCGCGGAGCTCAGCACATAGTACGCCGCCACCGCATATTCGGTCAGCGGAAGCTCAACCTCCTCAACAATCGCCCNNGCCCCTGCGGCGCGCAGCTGTCCCGCTGCGGCAAGCACCGCCCCGCGTACCTCTGCCGAAAGCCCTTCCCCGAACCATGCCTTAGGTAAACCGATGCGAAGCCCGGCAGCACCCGCCTTCATGGCTTCCCTGTAAAAGGCAATCCGTTGTGCCGACACTCCTGCCTGCTTCTCCCTGCCATCGCCTGACTCGCTCTTACACGCGCCCTGCCCGGCAATCTCCTCCCGGGCGTCTGCTTCTGTCTTCCCCATACCGGCATCCGGTTCGTCATACCTCTCCATAACCGCAAGCAGCCTCGCCGCATCCGCTACATTATTCGTCAGGGTGCCGACTTGATCCATCGAACTTGCATAAGCCACAAGACCATAACGGCTGATTTTCCCATAGGTCGGCTTGAGTCCGACGATACCGCAAAATGCTGCCGG
>DLOO01000083.1:39262-39867 GCA_002479645.1 Lachnoclostridium sp. UBA7482
TGCACCATTCCCGCTGCAACCGCTGCCGCACTTCCACCACTGCTGCCACCCGGAACGTATGTTTCATTTCGCGGATTTTTCGTATTGCCAAATGCGGAATTCTCCGTACTGCTTCCCATGGCAAATTCGTCCATGTTGGTCTTCCCGACAACAATTGCTCCCGCATCTATGGCGCGCCGAACCGCCGTCGCCGTATAAGGTGGCTGATAATTTTCCAGCATCCGCGAACCACAGGTCGTCGGAAGTCCCTGTATGCACAGGTTGTCCTTAACCGCCAGAGACATGCCAAAAAGAGGAAACCGCTTTGCCGTTTCCTCCTCGCTCCATCCATTTGTCTCATTTTCCAGACGCCGCAGCGNNCTCACACAGAGTAATAAAGCAGTGAAGCTCCGGCTCTCTCTTTGCAATCATTTCTTTTTCCGACGTAAGCAATGTTTCGTCCTTCACTTTCTTTACCCGATACTTCTCGGTACTACGAAATAATCTCCGTCCACCTCGGGAGCGTTTTTCAGGATTTGCTCTTTATCCAAAGATGGTTCTGTCTCATCCGCGCGGAGAAATTCCCGAGAGTCCTGCCGTGCCTTTTGTGCCGTGACTCTGCTGCC
>DLOO01000083.1:39877-44505 GCA_002479645.1 Lachnoclostridium sp. UBA7482
GCCATCTGCTCCAGATGTTTCCGCAGCTCCTCCTTCTCCTCTGCTGTGGGGCGAAGCCCGGCAAGCTGCAGGAGACGTTCAAAATCAATCTCCGTCTTCATGCTTTGTCTCCTCCGCCGCAACCGCACCTTCAAGTTCGGCAGCAGAAATCCGTACTTCTTCCGCAGCACCTGCCTCCACACTTTCTGCGTGACGGTTTTTCTCACGAATAAACAATCCCAAGAACACCAGCGTCAGCACAAGCAGTCCGCCACTGATTCCAAGTAAAATCCACGTCTCCGTCGGTCGGTCGATACCGTTCTTTCTCACGTCAGGCGTCGGTGTAACTGTCCCCGGTTCTTCGGGTACCTCCATAGCCCCTGTCAGTGTCGGAACCGGTGTTCCGGTTGGCGTCGGGTCGGGGGGCGGCGTAACTTCTGTCCCGCTGCTCCCTACAGCCTCGTAACGCTGCAGGGTTTTCTCTACGGTATCAAAGCGGTACCAGCCGGACTTGCCGTCCCAATTCATCGCATATACAAGGAAATACTCTGCATCTTCCTTCTCGGCATACGCAGTAATCTCTTCACCACGCAGCGTTCTCTTCCCTTCCGCATATCCTTCCGGAATCTCGACGCTGACCGGTTTCGGAATCAAGGTATACGTTCTCTGCTGCTCCCTGATTACACGATACGGTACAAAGCTTCCGTCCGCCGGGCAAAACAGATACAATTTGCCGTCGCCAAGCTGGACAAGCGTCAAATCTCCTGCCAGGCTCTTTAAGGCCGGCACACGAACGCCTTCGTATTCAAAAATGCTCTCCTCGTAGCCCTCCGGATACTCGGCCGTAATCACATCGGACAACGTAAGCTTTCCGTCTCCTACCGGCACTTCTATTCCGGGCGTCGGTGTTGCCGTCGGCTCGGGTGTAAGAGTCGGTGTCGGCGACATCGTCGGCGAAGGCTTTGCCCTCGTCACGGTAATTCGGTAAGTTTTCTTCGTTTTTCCGTCTTCGGCGGTTACCGTAATCGTCACAGTATTATCGCCCGCCTTCAAACCGGTATTTCCATTGATTTTTACATTTGCCTTACTGTCCTCAGCGATTGCAGACACCGTCACACGGTCAACTCCGCCGCCCACGGACACGCTGTAGTTGTAGGTATTTTTGTTAAACGCCGGAGAAATCGTCCCCTGACCTACGGACAGCGACTTGAGATTTGCATTGGCAGACGCCTGATATGGCGCTTTGACGGTAACACTACCGTTTGAAATAGTGACCGGAAGTTCGTCGCCATGTGCCGGATCGCTCGGGCAAACCAGCGCGCCGCTGATCGTAATCTTCGCCGTACCGACAGCCAGAGCCTTGAAGGTAAAACTAAGCGTCTGGCTGGTACCGCTCGCGCTATCCTTCAGAATGCGCAGCTTTCCGTTTTCCTTCGCGTCATGGTCTCCGGACTGATACTGTAAAAGCGAACTGTCATAGTTCAGATAGTATTCGTAAATAGCCATATCTACTGTTGTAGAAACCTTGACTTTCACGGTTACGGTCTGTCCCTTTTCGCAAGTGGCAGACACAACCTTAATGGATGCGCTTGCCGCCGCCATCGCACGTTCCGTTCCGCTCACAAGCAGGAGAAGCATCATCCATGCAGCTAAAAATATCCGAATTGATTGTCTTTGTTTATTCATACCCGTATCTCCATAGTTCACTGCGTAAGTAACGCAGTCCCCAAAATGTGTCTCTTAATATACAGCATATCCAATGCGCTGATTACGCCGTCTTTTCGCACCTCAGCAGTATGCAACGCTACATCCTTTAGCAGAGCCGTCTTCAGTATGTGACGCCGTATATAAAGCAAATCCAGAGAATTTATCCTGCCATCCTGATTGGTATCCCCGTAAATCAAAATCGTGACTTCATTCGCATCCGTCTGAAGACGGTCTCCGGCTGCCACAAGACCGTCTTTTTTTTCATTTCCCCGGGAATCGAGCAGTCGGCAGGTAGTGCTGCCAATTACCTGAACATGCTTGAAAAACTCTTTTACACTCGTTTCCGGTTGGATTCCTGCAAGATAGGCCGTCTCCTTGCCGCCTGCATCCTTCAGCTCGTCCCACCGATAGTCGGTAACAATTTCTTCCTGCGTGCCGCCCTCCACACGGGTAATGTGCAGGACATACGTCACCTGATTGCCGTATTCCGCTGTTGCAACAATGGAAATCTCATTGTCGCCTATTTCAAGCCTGTGCGTTCCGGTACCGGTAAGCGTTGTCTTGGAAGCAAATGCCGCCGCCTCTATTTTCACACTGCTCATGATCGAAGGTACGACCAGGTCATATTCCAGCGTCTTATAGTCAAATGCCGGAGTCAGATTGAAATTTCCCACCTTCAGCGTCTTCAAATAAGGATTGGGATTGCCGTCTTTCGTTGGGCAAACCGTATTTTCCTTCGGCATTTCCAGATATACCGGAATCTTAAAAATAAAGGGCTGATCCAAATCGGTATGGGTTGCGTACATCGTCGAACCCTCGTTGCTCGGCGCCTGAATGTTGGTCATATACTGGTGCGTATAAGGCTGGGCTCCCTGCACATTGAATTTCTGCAGGTACAAGGTATCCTGCCCGCGTGCTATGTATGTGCTTCCAATCCAAATACTTCCGCCCACCAGGGAACGGTATCTCGTATTCCACGGGAGCAGGTACCGCTCATCCTTCTTTGATGCATATATCAGACCATTGGTAATCAGATCATGCTCGTCGGTCGTATAAGCGCCGATGTCAAAATAATTATACAGGTTTTCATACCCCGGAACCTTTCCGCTGATAATCCGGCTCGTTCCGGCCACACCCATTTCCTGAATGCAGCGTGCGACAAGCATGTACGGGCTTACGCCGGACGCCGCCGCTGCCTCCATAAAGGTCTGCGCATAGGTGATTCCTTCGTCCTTCACTTCGCCCTCCATAAAGGTTCCGTTCAGTCGCCGCTGCACTTCTTCGATTACATGGAGTTCTTCGTTGTAGGAATTGAGTTCAAACTGGAAAATGCCCCTCTCCGTCAGGAAATTCCGCGGGTCCATAAAATACTGCACAATCTCCGTTGAGGCAGCGTGCCAATTCCTGCCGTCCTTGCCAATCCAGGAATCGTTTTCCCAATCGTAATTGCCATCCGCCGGGAGCTTCCAGGAGGTCGGGCTGGTGTAATACGCCAGGCTTTGCCCATCCTCGCTTTCTCCCGCAACCGCATCTGCCCAGACAAGTCCTGTGTGCTGCGCAAGGAAAATCCACTTCGGATGAATGGAATGCAGAATCCGAAGCGAGTCACGATACTCCTCGGGAAATTCCTGCGTCTCCAGATAAGTATCAAATTCCGGATCTTCCACAAGCTCATACGGCGTGATATAAGAGCCAAAACCATACCCGACCAAACCGCTTTCCTCATTATAATCGAAGCGCACCTTATACCATACGGAACCGCTCGCTGATAATCCGGAACCGAGAAGCTCAACAATCTTTCCCGAAGTTAATTTTACAGGTTCCCCGTTGGAATCCAGCAACTGTTCATAGTTCGTACCCGGGCCGGTTCGTATGTTCATACGCTCAACATTGACGATTCCCAAATGCAATGCATCATCGCTGAATTCTACGATAGTAGATTCTTTGTTTTCCGTGCCTTTTGCAGGATTTTTCAACGAAAATGCCAGAAGGATGAGCACACTCATAACAGCAAGCATCATCACGCTCTTCGTCCACTGTTTCATCGCTCATCCTCCTTCTCTTTTGTATGGCTGCCCCGCGAAATGCCGCAGGAACGGTATTCTGTTTCCTAAATCTCAACCTCGCCGGTACATACGGTAACCGCCGGGCCGGTCATGTAGACAACATCCGCATCTACGTCGTAACGGATCTTCAAATCACCGCCGAGCAAATGCACGGTCACCTCCGCGTCCGACCAGCCGTTTTTGCAGCATGCCACCGCAACGGCACAGGCGCCGGTACCACATGCCCAGGTTTCTCCCGAGCCGCGTTCCCATACGCGCATGTTGATGTTCTTGCGGTCAATGACACGGACAAATTCGACATTAACCTTTTCAGGGAAAATCGGACTGCACTCAATCTGCTCGCCAACCCGCTGAACCGGAAAGCTTGTCGTATCCTCAACCGAAATTACGGTATGCGGATTGCCCATGGAAACAGGGGTCATCTGATACTCCACCCCATCCACGGTAATCGGATAACGAAGCGCCGGCCGGTCAACAAGAACCGGAACCTCCTCAGGTACCAGCGACGGGCGTCCCATATCCACGGTAACCCATGTAACCCTGCCGTCCTCAATAGTAAATTCCAGCGTTTTGATGCCGGACAACGTCTCAACCGTAATCTTCTCCTTATCGGTCAGTCCGGAATCGTAAACCAGTTTGCCGACACAGCGGATACCGTTGCCGCACATCTTGCCCTGACTTCCGTCCGCATTGTACATCTCCATATAAAAATCAGCCTTATCGCTGGGCTTTACAAGGATAATTCCGTCTCCGCCGATACCAAAATGGCGGTCGCTCAACCGGATTGCAACCTCCGAAGCGTTGGGAATCGATTCCTTTGTACAGTCAAAATACACATAATCATTGCCGCAGCCATGCATCTTCGTAAACTTCATT
>DLOO01000083.1:44611-44745 GCA_002479645.1 Lachnoclostridium sp. UBA7482
AGGGGGCTATGGAAATATGTGGCTGGAATCTGTCCGTCTATAGCTATTGCAATTGTTTTTGCTCTGTGATATAATAAGTGCGCACAATATTTTAACTTTGCGTGCAGAAAGTTGGTGCTTGCTTGAATAAAAAA
>DLOO01000083.1:44857-45004 GCA_002479645.1 Lachnoclostridium sp. UBA7482
GCCGAGGCTTTTATCAACTTCCTCACAGCAGTCAAATAACTGAGGAGCAGTTGATACAGGTGCTTCTTCCGCAAGGGATTGTTTGCGTTGAATCGGCCTTATTCCATTATGGGTATAGCGATTTTGCTCCCCGTGAATGGTCTGTTG
>DLOO01000083.1:45066-46015 GCA_002479645.1 Lachnoclostridium sp. UBA7482
CAAATCGGAAAAGTGGCAGATAGCTTTAACGGTGTAACGCTTGCTGTATATGATCGTGAGCGTACAATATGCGATTGCTTTAAGTATCGTACAAAGCTTGACAGTGAAACCTTTAATAAGGCAGTCAACACTTATGCCGCTGATAAAAATAAAAATCTTGCGAACCTTTCAAAATACGCAAAGGAAATGAAGTTATATACAAGAGTTATGAATGTAATGGAGGTGCTGCTCAATGGCTGATATTGCCGCATCCGTACTTGCAAGATTGAAAAACAAGGCGAAAGAAAGCGGTCGAAGCTATCAGCTTTGTTTGCAGCTTTTCTGTCAGGAGGAATTTCTGCGCCGTTTGGAACATTCTAAATATGATGAGAACCTTGTACTCAAAGGCGGACTGTTTATATATTCTGTTACCGACTTTGACAGTCGTGTAACGGTAGATGTAGATTTTCTTCTTCGGAAAGTACCCAATACCCCTGAACAATTGAAGCCTGTGTTGGAAGAAATCATAGGCACTCCTACCGGAAATGATTTTATTACCTTTGAAATCAAAGACGTTGTACCTATTGCCGTTGCAAAGAAATATGCCGGTATCAGCGTCTCCCTTGTAGCACGAATCAAGAACACGAAAACGCCGTTCAGTATTGATTTCGGTGTAGGAGATGTCATTGTTCCGAAGCAGGAAAAGCGGAAAATCCCTACGCAGCTCGAGGATTTTACTGCACCAACGGTAAATACCTATTCTCTTGAAACAACCATTGCGGAAAAGATTGACGCTATCCTCAGCCTGATGGAGTTTTCCAGTCGAATGAAGGACTACTACGATATCTACTATCTTGCAAATAAGTTTGATTTTGCGGGAGCAACGCTTACAGAGGCACTAAGAAAGACTTTTGAAAATCGTGGACACGCCTTTACTATAGAGCAGTTTGAACAGGTTATGGCTTTTGAC
>DLOO01000083.1:46045-46199 GCA_002479645.1 Lachnoclostridium sp. UBA7482
GATACAAAAACGGATGATTTCAGCACAGTGCTTAAAACGATTAAGGCGTTTTTGACAAAACCATTTACATCGGCAGTCGAAGGCAAAGAATTTACTGAAAAAAGGTCTGCCGCCGATGGTGAGTGGATGTAATAGGGGGAATATTATTATGAGT
>DLOO01000033.1:0-375 GCA_002479645.1 Lachnoclostridium sp. UBA7482
GATTTCCTTATCAAATGTAATTACAATCTTCCAAGTGGAAATGTCTGCACCGGTTTTGTTGGTAAGCTCGGTATGTAACGTATAACAACGTCGGGTTCCTTCAATCCAGCTGTTATCGGAGCTCATTTTCACATGATAACCGTCGACCTCCTTATCGTAAGAAATCGGTTTCGGTACATCCGGCTGTGCCGGAACCGGCGTGGGTGTCTTGGTCGGAACCGGCGTTTTGGTCGGGGTCGGCGATGCCCCGGGCTTTCGCGAGGGCTCCGGTTTTGCAGGTGTTCCGCCGAGCAGCCGGCCGCCATATGTCTTAATTAACCATTTCCCCTGACCGGAAACATCATCCTTTGTCCAGCCCGATGTTTTGTTGCAGCT
>DLOO01000033.1:399-3640 GCA_002479645.1 Lachnoclostridium sp. UBA7482
GCAGCAATAGCTGATATTGAGCTCGTTCATCTTGGCAATCCACTTGTTTGCGGAGGCTTCATCCAGATTTCCGTTCCCGGAAGCGTCGGTAATGCCAAATTCCGTACAGAAAATCGGCAGCTTCTTCGCAGCAGCGGAAGCCATTGTGTTTATAAGCCATTCTTTATGGGTTCCGGCATAAAAATGAATCGCATACATGATATTTTTATAACCGGTTATCGGGTTGGCGGCTGCCTTGTCTACTTCCTGACTCCATGTGGGCGTGCCGACGATAATAATTGCATCGCTGTCAATGGCGCGAATTGCTTTTATTACCTTCTCGGCATAGGTCTTAATCTGAGACCAGCCGGTGCCGCCGTTCGGCTCGTTACAAATCTCATAGATGACGTTAACATTGTCCTTGTAGGTACGCGCCATCTCCTCGAAGAATTTGATGGATTCGCCGGTATATTTATTCGGGTCCAGGTCATGCAGTACATGCCAATCGATAATTACATACATACCAAGCTCGGTAGCATAATCGACGCCGTTTTTCACAAGCTTTTTCAAGTTTTCTTTTCCGGCAGAATCTTTCTCGCAATATCCGCCTTCCACGGTATACATTGCCAGTCGTACCAGGTTCACATTCCAATCGTCACGCAGACTCTGGAAAGCAGCCTTATTGACATACTGCGGGAACCATTGAAGTCCATGCGTGCTGACGCCGTGGAGCTGATAGAGGTTACCGTTTTTATCCACCAGTTTTCCGTCGTTGTTTACTTTCAATTTGCCGTGATTTGCTACCGGGGTACCGGTCTCTGTTTTTACCGGCTTCGGTGTTGCAGTCAGAATCACCTTTTTGGTTGGTGTGGGTGTTGCTGTTTTTATCGGAGCAGGCGTTGCCTTATTGGTGGGTGTTGTTTCCTTCGTCGGAGTAGGCGTTGCGTCGGATGGCGTCGGGGTGATTTTCTGGGAAATTCCCGGTACAATCGTCTGTGTCGGCTCTCCCGATACACCCTCTGTCGGAGTTGCGGTCAACTCCCCGGTCGGAGTCGCCTCTGTATTATTTCCGTCCGGTGGGGTCGGAGATACGGTATCCCCCGGTTCTCCCGAAGGGGTCGGTTCCGTGGAATTGGTATCGCCCGGAGTTACGGTTACCCTGCCGGCTTGTGCGTCACTGCCGACATTTTTGTCCGCCTTGCTTTTCATGGAGTGACCGATTAGAAAACCACCGCACGTCAGAATGCCAATGCATAATAATATCAACAGAATTGTTAAGAGTCGGTCGCTTTTGTTATTTTTTTCTTCGTTCTGCATTTTACTGATTCTCCTCTAACCACACTTTTTTGAATACATCTGCTAAATATAACGAACCGGTACAGCAGATGACTGCCTTACTGCCGGCTTCCTTCTTCCAGGAAGCTGCTGTCGATTTCAAATCGGTAACCGGTTCAAGGTTGTATTGCTCACAAACCTCATAAAATTCTTCCTCGGAAAATCCTCTCGGATGTTCAAAACGAAGGAAGCCGATTCGCTGTCCGTTTTCTTTTAATTCCTCAATCATGGAAGAAAATGCCTTATCCTTCAGTATTCCGACAAGGTACCAGTGTTCCTTCTTCGGAAAACGTTCCTTGATAAATGCCTGAACGGCCTGAATCCCCTGGGGATTATGCCCGCCGTCAATAAATATCGGCGGCTTGCGGTTGATTTTCTCCATCCGTCCCGGCCAACTTGTCTTTTTCAGGGCATTGCAAATGGTATCATCACCAATATAAAAGCTTCCTTGGTTCAATATGCGAACCGCCTCCAAAACCGTTGCACAGTTATAGCATTGGTGTTCTCCGAGAAGACTGAGTTCAACGGAAATCCCCTTATATTGGAATTTCTCCTCCGCCGTTGTTGGCTTCCCACGCTTCACGTCGCTCTTATCCACATAGTAAATACGGGCATTTTGCTTCAAAGCCATCGCGGACAAAACCTCAAGCGCGGCTTTTTCCGAGGGATACAGCAATACGCTTCCGCCCTGCTTGATGATTCCTCCTTTGGCTGCTGCAATCTGTTCTATGGTATTCCCAAGAATGGCACAATGATCGAAACCAATGTTGGTAATAATACTGAGCAACGATTTTGTTATTACATTTGTCGGGTCAAAGGTTCCTCCGAGCCCCGTTTCCAAAACCACTACGTCGCAGCATTTTCTCTTGAAATACAAAAATGCAATTATCGTAATGAGTTCAAATTGATTCGGCTGCTCGTATAATTTTTCAGTATAAGCAAGAACTTCTTCTCCGATAAAAACCAATTCTTCTTTATCAATTAACTCGCCGTTCACCTGAATGCGTTCCCTGAAATCGTGGATATAAGGGGATGTATACAATCCGACGCGGTATCCGGCTTCTTTTAGGATGTTATGCAGCATAATGCATACGGAGCCTTTTCCGTTCGTTCCGGCAACGTGAATAAAATCAATGCCATCTTCCGGGTTGCCGAAATGCTCTAAAATTTTACGCATACGGTATAGTCCCGCAGATGCGGAAAAAAAGCTTTTGGATGTCAATCGATTTACTAATTCTTCGTAATTCAAATAATTTCCCTCTCTTGTAATGCATGAAATATCTCTGTCATCATATAAAGCGAGCCTGCAACCAAAACCGGTTTGTTTGTAAGAATCCGCTCGGCAATCCAGTCTGCCGCTTCTGAAACGTCTGCTGCGGCTGTTGCCGGTTTGTCAAATCGTTTCAGCCACTCCGCAAGCTTCGGCGCAGGAAGGGAGCGGGGATTGGGCGCCGTTACCGCCAAATATTCGCCTGCAAAGCAATCGATTTCGGGATACATTTTATCGTATTCCTTATCTCGCATTACGGCGGTGACAATGGATAACGGACGCAGATTGTCAAGCTGCTCCAAAGAGGTACGCAGGGCTTTCATGCAATCCGGATTGTGTCCTCCATCTAAGATTAGATATGGATTTTCCCGGAGTACCTGAAAGCGGTATGGCAAATCGGCGTGAGCCAGACCCGATTTTATATGCTTGGAGTCCACCGGATAACCTTTGGCAGAAAGAATGTTTACAGCCTCCAAAACCGTTACCATATTTTCTTTTTGATAACTGCCCCGGAGTCCGAGCTTTAATCCTGAAATATTTTTATATGTATATGTATTGTCGGCGCTCTGAGTCGGAAAATCCTGACAAATTGTTAAATGGTAATTTTCTTTTTCGGCAATCTGTGCCGCAGCCTGCCCCAAGCGAATTTGAATTATC
>DLOO01000063.1:0-1899 GCA_002479645.1 Lachnoclostridium sp. UBA7482
TAAGTCTCACGGATTCAGGA
The DNA here is from genome assembly GCA_002479645.1 of Lachnoclostridium sp. UBA7482. Taxonomy (GTDB): domain Bacteria; phylum Bacillota; class Clostridia; order Lachnospirales; family Lachnospiraceae; genus ISDg. Next base: position 21 of record DLOO01000063.1, read on the forward strand.
AACAGTTTTATTGTAGCACAAACTGATGTTCGATTCAACACTTAACTACGAGATTTTTCGTGCAAAAAGCGACGTGACCCGGGACAGAAATCATGCCGTGCGATGCAAAATAATTGACATGCGGTTTGTCTTACTATATACTGAAGAAGTGAAATAAGCAGCATGGTTTTCGGAACTATGGCATACCGTGAAATGAGGAAAATGTGTATGGAAAAGAAATGGAATTCATATCTCAGAGAGTTATTGTCCGGAATGGAGGCAACCAACTACGTGCGCCCTCATGACATTCCCAATATTGATTTATATATGGATCAGGTTACAACGTTCATGGATGAACATCTGGAGAGAACCAAGCGTTTTGAGAGCGATAAATTGCTGACGAAGACCATGATAAACAACTACACCAAAAATGATTTGCTGCCGAGTCCGAATAAGAAAAAATACAGCAAGGAACATATGTATCTGCTCGTATTTATCTATTATCTGAAAAACGTTCTCTCCATGAGCGACATTCAAAAGATTGTGGGACCGATGAAAGACATGTTCTTCGGAGATGACAAGAATCTGTCGTTGGAGGATCTGTATACCGAGGTATTCTCCATGATGGAAGAGCAGGCAACGAAAGCAACTGTTCACGATGTCATGGATAAGTTTGCCAAATCCCGCAGAGCATTTCAGCAGGTGGAAGGGGAGAAAGAGCAGGAGTTCCTGCACATCTTCAGCTTTATCAGTATGCTGAGCTTTGACGTATATATGAAGAAGCAGATGATTGAGAAGATTATCGATGATTTTCTTCAGGATGAGGATAGAAAGCCAAAGAAGTAATGCGGACAGTTCTATTTGAAAAGAAAAAGAAGACCCGGTTATGGGAGAACCTCGCGTATATGTGCGCGGGAGATGTCCCAGACCGGGTCTTTGTTGTTTTGTTTTGGAAAGTTCTTCACATACAGCAAGAATGCTTCGCTGCGGATATGCAGTTATTGCTTGGCGGAGGAATCGTCCTTTTTGTTCATGCGCTCCAGAACCATATCGTAACCGTCATTTCCATAGGTGAGCGAACGGTTTACACGGCTGATGGTAGCGGTTGACGCGCCGGTTTTCTCGGCAATATCAAGATAGGTTCTATGTTCTTTTAACATGGTCGCAACTTCAAAACGCTGTGAAATGGAGAGCAATTCGTTGATGGTACATACATCTTCAAAAAAACGGTAGCAATCCTCCATGGATTCAAGCGTAAGAACCGCCTGAAACAGCTGGTCAACTGCCGGTGTATGAATATCTTTTCCCATAAGTTACCTCCTGCAAATAGTGAGTCTTTACAAATTGTAACACTTTACATTGCTAAAGTAAAGGCTTATTTTGTGAAAAGACAGCGAATGCGTATCGGAAACTCAAGAAAAATCCGATGTTGTTCAAAAGGGACAGATTATGCTATAATGTACGCGAAGGCAAAAGTTCGGATACCGGAGGTTTTCGAGTCTTTTGCCGAAGCACTGGCATGTCTGAAAGACATGGTATAACATGGGAGAAGACGATTTATTAGAAAGGGATGCAAATTCGTGAAGAAAGGTGAAATTGTGACCGGAGTGGTGGAACGCACCGCATTTCCGGCAAAAGGCATGATGTNNTATAGATGGGGAAAAGGTTGCGGTAAAGGGTGTGCTGCCGGGACAGACGGTGGAGGTACGCATTACCAAGGCACGAAAGGAAAAAGCAGAGGCGATGCTTCTTCGGGTGGTTGAACCATCAAAGGAGGAAACACAGGCACCGCCCTGCCCGCATTTTGGGATTTGCGGCGGATGTACTTTACAGACGCTTCCGTATGAGTCGCAGCTTCGCTTAAAGGAAAAGCAGGTGTATGACCTTTTGGAGCCGGTGG
>DLOO01000063.1:1924-4406 GCA_002479645.1 Lachnoclostridium sp. UBA7482
ATATGGGAGTACCGCAACAAGATGGAGTTTTCCTTCGGCGATGAGTACAAGGGTGGTCCGCTTGCACTTGGGCTGCACAAAAAGGGCAGCTTCTACGACCTGGTTACGACCGAGCAGTGTCGGATTGTGGATGAGGATGTACGGAAGATTCTGCGTGCAACCTTGGAGTATGCGAAAAATGCCGACTTGGCTTATTATCATAAGATGAAGCAGGAGGGGTATTTGCGGCATTTGCTTGTCAGAAAGGCAAGAAAGACCGGAAAGATTCTTGTGGATATCGTGACAACGACGCAGATGGAACACGACTTTGCACCGTGGGCGGAGATGCTTTGCAGTCTTTCGTTTGAGGGCGAGATGGCAGGGATTCTGCATACGGTAAATGATGCTGTCGGCGATACGATTCGTAATGACGGAACGAAGGTTCTGTGGGGACAGGAGTATTTTACAGAGGAGATTCTGGGGCTTCGCTTCCGCATCAGTCCGTTTTCGTTCTTCCAGACCAACTCTCTCGGTGCGGAGGTCCTGTACACGAAGGTGCGCGAGATGGTCGGTGAGAATCGCGACAAGGTGATTTACGATTTGTACAGCGGTACGGGAACCATCGGCCAGCTGTTGGCGCCTGTTGCGAAGGAGGTCATCGGCGTCGAACTGATTCCGGAAGCCGTAGAGGCAGCGAAAGAAAATGCGAAGCAGAACGGTCTTACAAACTGCGATTTCCTTGCCGGTGATGTGCTTAAGATGTTAGATAAGATTCCGAAACGACCGGATTTTATCGTGCTTGACCCGCCGCGCGATGGTATCCATCCAAAGGCGCTTCAGAAAATTATCGATTACGGCGTCGAACGCATGGTGTACATTTCCTGTAAACCGTCGTCGCTGGCGCGGGAACTCGTTGTATTGCAGGAGCAGGGATACTGCGTGGAGGAGGTGCAGTGTGTGGACATGTTTGCACAAAATCCGAACGTGGAGACAGTGGTTCTATTGTCAAAGAAAGATAAATAAATACAAGAAAAATGTAGATGTTCTAGCAAAGATATTTAAGGGATTGATTGTAGTAGAATGGAGATGAAGAAATGTTATTTATATGCTACCCTAAATGTTCAACTTGCCAGAAGGCTAAAAAGTGGTTGGATGGCAGTGGATTAATAAAGATGACAATACCAGATAAACCTAGTAGTCCAAAACAGCAATATTATTGTTAATCCTATGTTTTGAAATACAAGGACACAGGTTAGGACATAAGTTAGGACATAAGTTAGGACACAAGATAAGACATAGGTTGAGAATAAAAAAGTTATTGTTAATTTCGAGCGAGGTAAAGATAAATGAATATTGAAGCAGAAAATCTTGACTCGCTTCGTAAATTGGTAAGGGAGTTACAAGCTGAAAATGCAGCATTAAAAGAAAAAATAAAAAAGGCTAATATTGCTTACCCAGAAAATAGTGTTTTTGAGGAAAAGATAGAAGATACTTCTGAATATGATCCAGACCAAGGTGAAAGAATTGTTGGTAGATACATTACGGAAGAGATGGCAAATCAGTATTTTGCAATGTTCTGGGGCAGAACAGATGTATATGCAAAAAGAGGAAGAAATGGCGGATATTTTCCACAATGTGATAACCGCTGGAATGATAGACTTTGTCCAAAGCAGCGCAGCGAGAAGATTCGATGTGAAGATTGTGAGAATACCAAGTGGACTAAGCTTACTGCAAAAAAAATAGTGGAACACCTAGTGGGATATAAAGAGGATGGATCAGATATTCTTGGTGTATATCCATTGTTGCCAGATGGAACATGTAGATTTATAGTCTTTGATTTTGATAACCACGAAAAAGGAGCAGAGGCAACAGATTTTGCAAATGTAACTGAGGAATGGCATAAGGAGGTAGACGCACTGCGTCTTATTTGTGAAAAGAATGGAATTACTCCGTTAGTGGAACGTTCTAGATCTGGAAGAGGTGCTCACGTATGGATATTCTTCAAGAGACCTATTTCAGCTTCATTAGCGAGAAATTTTGGATTCCTTTTGTTGGATAGAGGTCAATCTTCAATTAATATGAAGTCTTTTCAATATTACGATAGAATGTATCCTTGCCAGGATGTGGCAAACAGTATAGGAAATCTGATTGCGTTACCATTGCAGGGACAAGCATTGAAGAATGGAAATAGTGCCTTGGTTGATAGTAATTGGAATGCATATCCAGATCAATGGGACGTTTTATTGAATCACACAACAAAGCTGTCTATAGAGGATATAGAGGCTTTTATGCAAAAATGGAAGGCGGAAATATCTGAAACAACCGGAGTTGTAACGGCAGATGTTGCTGACAGACCTAAACCATGGAAAAAGAAACAGACATTTAATAAAGCTGATGTAGTAGGGAAAATGCATATTGTTCTAGGTGATGGAGTATACATAGATACATTAAATCTCATGCCAAGAATACAGAACCAAATCAGAAGTTTGGCTGCATTTGATAA
>DLOO01000062.1:0-659 GCA_002479645.1 Lachnoclostridium sp. UBA7482
CCCACAAAAGTCCCGACAAAGGCGCCCACGAAGGCACCGACAAAAGTCCCGACCCCGACGCCGTCGTCGTCAGACAGCACGTTCCTTCCGACCAATGCTAAGGACGAGGATATGCTGACGGTATTGATTTATACGGAGGCAGGCTGGCCAGAGAAGCGCGATGTGCAGTATCAGGAAATGGTGGCAATCGGACGAGTCGTTATTAATCGTATGCGCTCCTCGAGATGGCCGAGCTCAATGTATGATGTGATTCATCAGAAAGGGCAGTTCTCGGTGGTACGTTCCGGAAGACTTCTCAGCCATTACAACAAATGGATGGACAAGTCCTATCAGACTTCCGATGCGGCATGGCGTTATGAAATGTGCAGCAAGGCAGCGAAGGAAGTTTTGTCCGGCGGAAGCTGGGATTTTGATTACGAATTCTTCCGTGATTCCCGCGGCTATGAGAATTATTATCAGAGATCCGTGATTATCGGACAGACCGTGTTCCATAACGGCGTGAAAAAGTGAGATTTACATATCGAAAATGAATAAACACCGGCATCTGCGGTTACACTTCTTCTGTGTAATTGCAGATGCTTTTTGTTTCATAGGAAATTCAAAAGAATTTCCTATGAAACAAAAAAGCTCCGCATGGATGCGCACTCGCGCGAAAGGAA
>DLOO01000062.1:682-3750 GCA_002479645.1 Lachnoclostridium sp. UBA7482
CGCGAGCGAAACTCTTTATTTCGTTATAAAAACTTTATCGCTCAGGGTACGGCGATAAGGAAAGCTATGCAGATAACGTGCCCGGAAATGAGGATGGATATGTATAAAAAGATTGCAATCGAAGAAATTAAGGCGAGAGAAATTCTGGACTCCAGAGGGAATCCTACCGTGGAGGCAGAGGTGATTCTGAATGACGGTACGGCGGGGATGGCGAGCGTTCCGTCGGGTGCGTCCACCGGTCAGTATGAGGCGATGGAGCTTCGCGATCAGGAGTCGACGCATTATAACGGAAAGGGTGTGCGCAACGCCGTTCGTCATGCAAAGGAGGTTCTGGCAGCGCGATTGATTAAGAGAAATACAAGAAATCAGGCAGAGCTTGACCGCATTATGTGTCAGGAGGACGGTACTTCCAGCAAGGCGAGGTTGGGGGCTAATGCGATTCTTGCCATTTCTCTGGCGAACGCCAAGGCGGCCGCTAAGGCTTGCCACTTGCCGTTATATCAGTATCTCGGCGGCTGCAACGCCAAAGTGCTTCCGGTGCCGATGATGAACGTCATCAACGGCGGAAAGCACGCAGACAGCAGCCTGAATATTCAGGAGTTTATGATTGTTCCCGTGGGGGCGCAGTGCTTCTCACAGGCGCTCGAACAAAGTACCGTCGTTTTCCACACACTTGGAAAGATTCTTAAATCAGACGGGTATTCTACTGCTGTAGGCGACGAGGGCGGATACGCACCGAAATTTTCCGGCGACGAGCAGGCGCTGGAGTATCTGGTAAAGGCAATCCGAACCGCGGGCTTTGAACCGGGAAAGGATTTCTGCATTGCCATGGATGCCGCTGCAACGGAGATGTATGAGGAGGCTGTAAAGCAGGGACGGAAGGGAGAGTATTTGTTCTGGAAATCCGGGGAGTATCGGAGTCGTGAGGAAATGGTTGCCTACTGGAGCAGTCTCTGCGACAAGTACCCGATTATCTCTATAGAGGATGGTCTTTCGGAAGAGGACTGGGAAGGATTTGCCCTTTTGCATCAGTGTCTCGGGGATCGTGTGCAGCTTGTGGGCGACGACCTGTTCGTAACCAATACCGCGCGTATCCGCATGGGACAGGAACGCAAAAGCGCCAATGCCGTGTTGATCAAGGTAAACCAGATCGGTTCCCTGACCGAGACGCTTGACGCAATTGCGATGACGATGCATTTTGGCTGGAAGGCGATTGTGTCCCACCGTTCCGGAGAGACCGAGGATACGACGATTGCCGATTTGGCGGTGGCAACCAATGCCGGACAGATTAAGACCGGTGCGCCGTCCCGTACGGATCGAACTGCCAAATACAACCGTCTGCTTCGTATCGAAGAGGAGCTGGGCGACAGCGCGCAATATCCCGGCTGGGGAGCATTTGCCCATCTGAATTCCCAGTGGAAGCCCGCAGGACGGAACGCGGAGAAGCATTCTGCGCATGTACAGGACTAATTCAGATACCGCTTTTCCAGTTCAACGATGAGCAGCGGTGCAAGGGAAAGGATGATTGTGACAGCAAGTGTTTTGCCGGTAATTGCGGTCAGGGAAAATACGGCCGCAACCGGCGGAATCAGCGCCAGGAGGAACTGGAGCAGAATACCAACCAGAATGGCAATGGTTAAAAACGAATTTTCCAAAAGGCCGCTTACGAGAAGCGAGCGGTCATTTTTGATATTCAGCGTGTGTACAAGCTCCGAGAGCCCCAGCACCAGAAAGCAGCAGGTGGAGCCGGCAAAAAGAAATCCGAGAAATGCCAGCAGACCAATCATGAACCCTTCCAGCACGAGGCGGGCGACGCGTGGAGCCGTAANNGGCGCCCTCCGGTTTCCGGCTCATAATGCCCGGCTCCGGCGGCTCCAGCGCAAGCGCAATTGCGGGGAAGGAATCGGTTACCAGATTGATCCATAAAAGCTGGATGGCGGCAAGCGGCGTCGGGAGACGGAAGAGGATGCAGAGGACAATCAGGAGGATTTCCCCGGCGTTACAGGACAGCAAAAAATGAATTGCTTTCCGGATGTTATCGTAGATCCCCCGTCCTTCCTTTACCGCAGACACAATTGTTGCGAAGTTGTCATCCATCAGAATCATATCGGAGGCATTTTTGGCGACATCGGTACCGGTGATACCCATAGCACATCCGATATCGGCGGAGAGAAGCGCCGGCGCATCATTCACACCGTCGCCGGTCATTGCCACAATCTCACCGCGGGATTGCAGGGCTTTGACGATACGAACCTTGTGCTCCGGCTGTACGCGGGCGTAGACCCTGCATTTCTGTACCGTTTCGGCGAGAGCCTCATCACTCATGGCGGACAGCATGGTGCCGGTTACAATCGGTCCGTTATCGGAAATGCCGATTTCTGCGGCAATGGCGCGGGCGGTGTCCGGGTGATCCCCGGTAATCATCACGGTTGTGATTCCGGCGCGGCGGCATTCGGCAACGGCCTCGGCACATTCGGGTCTCGGGGGGTCCCAGAGAGCCACCAGACCCTCGGGATGCATATTGCGGCACAGAAGGCGGAAACGGACTTCCTCATCGTCGGCGTCACGGATAGCATTCCATTCGCCGCCGGTCAGTTCCCGCGTGGCTACGCCGAGTACACGCAGTGCTTTCGCGGCAAATGCGTGATTCTGCTGACGTATGGCTTCCTTTTGTGAGTAGCGGCCGCTGCAATGCGAGAGGAGCACATCCGGAGCGCCCTTTTCAATAGCGAGAATACTGCCGTCGGGGGTTCGGCATGCGACGACCATGCATTTGTGCGTGGAATCGAAGGGAACCTCCAGCAGACGCTCGTAGCCGGGCAGGGTAACTGTGCTGCGCGTACTGCCGTAAGTTCGGTTGATATTGCAGTCCTCAAATGCGGAGACAATCGCATTTTCGGTTGCCTCTCCGGTCGTACCGTCGGAGTTCGAGCAGAGCGTGGCATGCGAAAGGAGACGGGAGACCGCCTCGACCTTGTTGTTCTCGGGGATGGGAAATACGTGGTTGTTGCAATAGCACGCCACCACCGTCATGCGGTTTTGCGTGAGCGTACCTGTCTTGTCGGTGC
>DLOO01000062.1:3873-13578 GCA_002479645.1 Lachnoclostridium sp. UBA7482
CCAGACTGACCGCGGTGAGGAGCATCTGTACCGGCGGACGCCCCTGCAGTGTGCCAAGCAGGAAAATACCGGCGCAGATGGCAAGGCAGAGAATACCGAGCACCTTACCGACCTGCGAAAGACGCTTCTGAAGCGGCGTCGGCGGAGTTTCTCCTGTCAGCAGATGCGAGGCGATTTTGCCGATTTCCGTCGAAAGACCGGTAGCGACGACGACAGCCGTGCCGCGTCCGCTGGAAACGATGCAGGAGGAAAATACGCAATTGGTTCGGTCGGCAGGCAGCGCGTCCTCCCGAACATGTGCGTCCGGATTTTTCTCGGCAGGCAGGGACTCACCGGTAAGCGAGGATTCGTTGACGGCGAGATTGACTGCGGTTAAGAGGCGGCAGTCGGCGGGGACAAATTGTCCGGTTTCGAGGAGAAGAATGTCGCCCGGGACAAGCGTTTCCACCGGAACAGTTGTCATCCGACCGTCACGAAGCACCCGTGTTTTGGGGGCGGATAGTTTCCTGAGAGCCGCAAGGGAATGCTCCGCCCTTGATTCCTGAAAGACGCCGAGCATGGCATTTAATACAATGATAGCCAGAATAATTGCAGGCTCCAGAAAATCCGGTTTTCCCTCATAACAGGAAATGCCGAAGCTTAAGCCTGCGGCTGCAAACAGGACAAAGATCATGAAGTCTGCAAATTGTGCCAGAAAGCGGGAGAGGAGGGATTTGCCCGGAGGCTCCGGCAGCTGATTAGGGCCGTATTCTTCAAGACGACGTTTGGCTTCTTCCGTCGTCAGCCCTGCGGCAGGATTTACATTAAGTTGCTCCAAAACAGAGGAGAAAGGAAGAGAATGGCTGTGCATGGAAACCTCCCGGCAAATAATCGAAAACCGCAGGTGCGAAGCCCGCAGATTCTCTCATACATTTTTATGACGTTTCCCGGAAAAAATTACCGGAATTCTTAAGAAAAAAACTGCTTTGCCCTTGTTTCCTAAAGGCAAAAGGGGTATAATAAAATCTGTATGAGCCGACGGGATTTCCGCACGGCAGAAAGTATTTTCCAAGGAGGAGCAATGGATCATGGGATTTATTGACAGCATTAAAGAAAGAGCAAAACAGGATAAAAAGAAGATTGTACTTCCTGAGTCCATGGATCGCAGAACATGGGAGGCAGTTGAGAAGATTTTGAAGGAAGGCGTCGCAGATGTTGTTGTTCTGGGTACCCCGGAAGAAGTTGCAGCAAACAGCCGGGGCTTGGATGTTGCAGGCGCAACCGTAATCGACCCCAATACCGCACCGGAACTTCCTGCTTACATAGAGAAGCTTGTAGAACTTCGTAAGGCAAAGGGTATGACCGAGGAAGAGGCAAAGAAGCTTCTTACCACCGATTATATGTATTATGCTTGTATGATGGTAAAAATGGGCGCGGCAGACGGCGTTGTTTCCGGCGCATGTCATTCCACTGCGAACACCCTTCGTCCTTCTCTTCAGATCATCAAGACGAAGCCCGGTACCAAGCTGGTATCCGCTTTCTTCATGATGGTTGTTCCGAACTGCGAGTACGGTGCGGACGGCACCTTCCTTTTTGCAGATTCCGGTCTTGAGCAGAATCCGGACCCGGAGAAGCTTGCTGCAATCGCAATCTCTTCCGCAGAGTCCTTTGAGCTTCTTGTTCAGAAGCAGGCAAAGGTTGCTATGCTTTCCCATTCTACCAAGGGCAGCGCAAAACATGCTGACGTAGATAAGGTGGTAGAGGCTACCCGTATTGCTAAGGAGCTTCGTCCTGACATCCTATTGGACGGCGAACTTCAGGCAGATGCGGCAATGGTACCTTCCGTTGGCGCGTCCAAGGCTCCCGGCAGCGATGTTGCAGGTCAGGCAAATGTTCTTGTGTTCCCGGATCTTGACGCCGGTAATATCGGTTACAAGCTTGTTCAGCGTCTTGCTAAGGCGGAAGCTTACGGTCCTGTTACCCAGGGTATCGCCGCACCGGTAAATGATTTGTCCCGCGGATGCTGTGCTGACGATATCGTAGGTGTGGTTGCCATTACCGCAGTTCAGGCACAGGCTAGATAAAGGGATTCCGGTGAATACCGGATTTGATTAAGCGCACCGGCAGACGCACTGTGCGCAGAAATGGAGAAATGATATGAAAGTTTTAGTTATCAACTGTGGCAGCAGTTCTCTTAAGTATCAGCTGATTGACTCCGAGACCGAGAAGGCGCTTGCCGTAGGTCTTTGTGAGCGTATTGGTATTGACGGCTGTCTGAAGCACACTCCCGACGGCGGAGAGAAGCACGTATTTAATATCGACCTTCCGAATCATGAGGTTGCTATCCAGAGCGTATTGGCGGCACTTACCAATGCCGAGTACGGTGTAATCAGGGATTTGTCTGAAATTGATGCCGTAGGCCACCGTGTCGTTCACGGCGGTGAGCAGTTCGCTTCTTCTGTTGTAATTACTCCTGAGGTAATCAGGGCTATTGCAGACTGCAACGATTTGGCGCCTCTGCACAATCCGGCAAACCTTATCGGTATCGACGCATGCATGAATCTGATGCCGGGTGTTCCGCAGGTTGCCGTATTTGATACCGCATTCCATCAGACGATGCCGAAGGAAGCTTACCTCTATGGTCTTCCTTATGAATACTATGACAAGTATAAGGTTCGTCGTTACGGTTTCCACGGAACCAGCCACAGCTACGTTTCCAAGCGTGCGATGGAAGTGGGCGGTCTGGAGCCTGAGAACAGCAAGATTGTTGTTTGCCACCTCGGTAACGGGGCGTCCGTATCCGCAGTTCTGAATGGCAAATCCGTAGATACCTCCATGGGGCTTACTCCTTTGGAGGGATTGATTATGGGTACCCGAAGCGGTGACATTGACCCTGCGATTATGGAATTTATCGCTAAAAAGGAAGGCCTTGATATCAATGGTGTTATGACGGTTCTGAACAAGAAGTCCGGTGTATTCGGTATGTCCGGCGTTTCTTCTGACTTCCGTGATCTTGATAAGGCAGCCGGTGAAGGCAATGTACATGCACAGGATGCAATCAACACCTTCGCATACGGCGTTGCAAAATATGTCGGCGCTTATGCAGCTGCAATGAACGGTATTGACGGCATCGCATTTACTGCAGGCGTTGGGGAGAACGACGGTAAGGTTCGTAAGCTGATCTGCAAGTATTTCGGTTATCTTGGGGTAGCAATCGATGACGCTAAGAACAGCATTCGCGGCGAGGAGGTTATTATCAGCACTCCGGACAGCAGGGTAAAGGTTATGGTTATACCTACCAACGAAGAGCTTGCCATCGCAAGAGAAACCGTAGCACTGATTTGAGCAAGCAGCGAAGCGGATTGCGAATATCCGCTTTGATTTGAAAAAGTCCGAAAAAAGTAAAAATTTCCGTTGACAAACAGTATGGAAATCAGTATAATACGGATATGCGCGTTTTGAGCAACCAGAAAAGCTCAGACGAATTCTATCAAGGAGGTGTGAATCATGGGAGCTATTTGTCCTAAGAACAAACATTCCAAGGCCAGAAGAGATAGCCGGAGAGCAAACTGGAAGATGTCTGCCCCGAATCTTGTAAAGTGCAGCAAGTGTGGTGCATTGATGATGCCTCACAGAGTATGCAAGGCTTGTCATTCTTATAACAAGAAGGAGATTCTGCCTGCTGCAGAGTAGTTGCGAGTGTATCAGCGGTCGATTTGACAACTGTGAAACAAGTAAAATGACGTCGGAATTGGGAGACGCTTCGTAAGGAAGAGTAAATACCCTCTGAGAAATTATTGCTTCTCAGAGGGTATTGTTGTTTTATAATGCACAGACCTTATCAGTTTATACGATTTCATATGAGAAAAGTCAAATCAACATAAAAAGTAATTTGTGTTGTTCAGTTTTATCTATATTCTTAGCTACAATGAACTTGCAAATCAAAATAAGCTACAAAATTTTGCAAAGGAGATAAAAAATGAACACAGACAAAATTTATGCAGAAGCTATCGCCAACGAGTATTCGGTAAAAAAGGCATCAAAGGTTGTCGCACTAAAAAAACTGGACAAAAAAGTGAAGCTGCTCCCTAATGTGATTACCTATGTTGTCGGGGTTGTTTCAACACTGGTTTTAGGCGTGGGAATGTGCTGCTCTATGGGTGTTTTGGGTAACGGAGGTACAGAGTTTTTTGTTGGCGGTATCGTATTGGGCGTACTCGGAATCATAGGCATGGGCATAAACTATCCGGTTTACAAGAAATTTATGACGAGCAGAAAAGAAAGGTATGCCAATGATATTATCCGGCTTGCTACGGAAATCAGCGAAGCAAAATAATTGATTTAGTCCGGTGGGGGGGAGGTGGTTTTATGAATAAAGCTGAAAGTAAATATTATAATACTGCCTGCCTCATGGACGAAGCTTTGATTCTATTGCTTGAGGAAAAAGAATTTGATTATATTACTATTAAAGAGGTTTGCTTAAAAGCGGGTGTAAATCGTTCTACATTTTATCTGCATTATGAGAGTATGAATGATTTATTGGACGAAAGCCTTGCTTATGTTTTTTCACAATTTACAAGCAGATATGATAAAATGTCTTTTAACAAAAAAGAGTTGTCAACCTGTCCGCTTGAGGAATTGTTTTTAATTACCCCACAATATGTTATCCCATATTTACAATTTATAAAGGATAACGCAAAAGCGTTTATGACTTCTCTATCCAAGCCCAATGTCTTTGGTGTGAAAAAATCATTTGATGTTATTTATCAAGAGATTTTTTCAACTATTTTAGAGAGGTTTCGTGTGCCCGAAAAAGAAAGGAAGTATTTGCTGATTTTCTATATCAGTGGTATGCACGCTATTATTATCGAGTGGTTGAAAGGTGGCTGTAAAGAAGAGATGGAGTATATTGCAGACCTGCTTGTCAGGTATACAATGAAGATTAAATAGTATGGAGCTAAAAAAGAAAGTAACAGAAAAACTAAGGGATATTACTTTGCTGAACGATTACGAATATCGCACAATGTTTTTTTTCTTTAATTCCGTTATTGTCAACTTTGTCATTGCAGCATTTAATATCGCGACAGGTATAAAATATTTATCCGTTTGGTATGGGTCATTAGCGCTATATTATGTTGCCCTTGCATTGCAACGGGGAGTATTGTTTGTCATTGTACATAATATGAAAAAGAAATATGGGGCAGACAGCCAGAAATACCAAAGGGCAACAATTATCATATATATTGTAAATGGTATCGTTTTGCTGCTGCTTGAAGCTGCTTTAACTGCTGCGATTGTGCAAATGGTAACATCAGAAAAACCCGTCAAAACCGGTAAGGTAATTGCCATTGCAAATGCTGCTTATGCTTTTTACAAAATCATATCAGCGGCAATAAAAATGGCTAAGACAAACAATCTTTTATTACAGATAATTTGCAATATTGGTTGGGCGGATGCTGCCGTTTCAATGCTTGCGCTTACGGTTACGCTTACGGATACATTTGGTGACTGGGAACATATGCACGTTATGCGTATGTCAGTTGCTATTGGCGTCAGTATTATTATAATTGAATTCGGTATCGGAATGATAATCAGTGGACTGGTGAAATTAAAGAAATTATCGTTATACAAGACAGGCAGATAAGACTACTGCCGCTTTTCAGTATAAAAGATATATAATAAAGCCAACGACAAACTGGAAGTTAATGCACACCACATCTTATTGAACTAACGTTCAATAAGCATCCCTCGCTCAAAAGAGCTCGGTCAATCCCGATTTATCGTCCTTCCCCCGTCACTCTTTAAGATTCATATTTGCATTTTTTTATAATAGCACGCAGGTACTCAGGAATGCGTGCCTTTTGTTTTTCCAGATCGTCGGCACGGAAGAAACAGACGCGATCCTTGCGTGTTACGGAAAAGGCAGGCGTGATGACGGCTTCGGGCTGCGGCAGGAATATGCCTTCCACCGCCAGGCGGGCATTGTCCCGGGTGCAGCGCATTTTCTGCGAAGCGGGGATGCCCTCCGCAAGCGAAGCATAGATGCAGATGTCTTCTTCGGGCAGATAGTAGTAGTCGCGGTAATTTTCGTAAAAATAATTCAGCGTAGCAGCAATCCGTGGGATGTGAACCTCGACAAGGGAAGCATTTCCGCAGATTCTTACATGGGATGTCTGCGTGTTGCAGGAGGATTCCCAACTCCATGAAATCTCGCACGGAAGCGGAGAATCGGGGACAAGAAGGCACACCGTTTCATCTGCATTTGCCGAAATGCCGGTGACCTGAAAGGCACCCTGTATCAAATCGATTACCGCACCGAGAGCGGAAATACGCGCAAGCCCCAGGACATCCTCACGATTGTGGCACAATAAAAGATCCAGCAGCTCCTTGGCACGCGGAGCGTCAAAGCGAATCCTGCCGACATATTCTGTATACATAGGTATGAGTGCGCCGCCGTCGTAGATGTCCTCACGGTTTAGCATAAGCAGGGATTCCAGATGCTTCTGTCTTCGTCCCGGCAGCGGAAAGAGATGTTTGAGCGGAGCAAGGATGTGATACCAGTCCAATGTGCGACCGGTTTCCGGGAGACCGGTCAGACCGTAGAACTTCATACGTGCCGCAAGAAACGGAAGGTCAAAGGTTGTCCCGTTGTAGTGGCAAAGAAGCATGTCCGGCTTAATGGACTGCAGGAATTCGCGCAGAATCACAACTTCCTCGTCCGGGGACTCGGAAAACCACTGCTGCATTTCCCACAAACCGCTCGGAACTCCGGCTTCCGGTATGGGATAGCAGCAGCCGATTAAGTAAATGACGGAGCCGCGGGGTGACAAACCGGTAGTTTCGATGTCGAAGAAAACAGGCGCCTGCGTAGGGCTGCAAAGCGCTGCCGCAAGGGTAACTGCTTCTGTGTATTGTTCGCAAATGTGTATCACTCCCGACCACCGTTCCTTTCCTTTGTTTCTCTCTTAAATTTATCATGTTCTGCGTTTTTCGTAAAGAAAAAAAGGAATAAATCTTTTGACGACAATTCAAAACTATGATATAGTAAAATCGGGTATGGAGGCAGACATGGCAGCAAGGCAGAAGCAAAATCGATGGATATGGAAAGTGCGTATCAGTGGTTTTTTACGTGCTTTTATTGTTGCGCTGCTTGTGCTTGTCCAGTTTTGGTTTATTTTCAAATTATCGGACTGGCTCAGAGATTCGACGATTTATTATTATACGCTTTTGTCGATAGCGAGCTTTTGGGTAATTATCCTGATGGTAAACGACAGCCAGAGTACGTCCTACAAGGTGGTCTGGACGGCGATTTGTCTGGCGTTGCCGATCAGCGGACATATTATGTACATTCTGTGGGGGAAGTCGTCATCGAACGGGAAGATGAGTCTGGAACTTCGCAGGCGAATGTGTTATGGCAGGGATTATCTCGAATTTTCCGAAGAAACCATGAAAACCTATGAGGAGATGTACGGATACCGGAGCCGGATTGCAAAGTATCTGGAAGCTAAGCATTTCCCGCTTTACAAGAATAACCAGCTTCGCTATTACGGAATGGGGCAGGAGGCGTTCGCGGCTATCTTTGAGGATCTGCGCAAGGCCAGACGCTTTATTTTCCTTGACTTTTATATCGTGTCGGAAGGGCGTTTGTGGAATGAGATGCATGCCATTTTGTCGCAGAAGCGCAGGGAAGGCGTGGAGATACGTTTTGTCATTGACGATTTCGGATCGATGTTCCGGACTTCTAAGTATTTTCGGGATGAGCTGGAGGAAGAGGGCATTCAGGTGCGCATCTTCAATCCGGTGCACAAGTATATCCAGAAGCTTTATATGAATTTCCGAAGTCACCAGAAGCTTGTGATTATTGACGGTGAGATTGCTTATACCGGCGGAATCAATCTGGCAGACGAATATGCGAACTACATTACCCGATTTGGTGTGTGGAAGGATGCGGCAATCCGAGTACGCGGGGATGCGGTACAGAGCTTTAACAATGCCTTTTTGCAGATGTGGGACGGATGCGATCCAAAGGCGCCGTTTTCGGATTACGATGCGTACCGGCCGACGGGGATTTTCGCCGAAAACAATACTTTCTGTCAGTTTTTTACGGATGGACCAATCTTTCCGGACAATGCCGCGGAAAATGTTTATCATCAGATGGCAAACTCTGCGCAAAGGTACCTGTACATTACAACGCCGTATTTGATTATTGACGAAAAGATGCGCGATACGCTGTGCTTTGCCGCCAAAGCCGGCATTGATGTGCGGATTATTACACCGGGGATTCCGGATAAGAAGTCAGTAAAGCTTTTGACGAATTATAATTACGGAGTGCTGCTGCACAGCGGTGTTCGTATCTACGAATACACTCCGGGATTTATTCATTCCAAAATTATATTGAATGAGCAGTGTGCGATTATCGGAACGATCAACATGGACTACCGCAGCTTTTATCTGCAATACGAAGACGGCGCGTGCCTGACCGATCCGGCCATCGTTGCGTCGATCCGGTTGGATGTGGAGAAAACATTTGCAGAATGCCGGGAGATTAGCTATGAGGATTGGCTCAAACGCCCGTTTCGTTGGAAGATGGTGCAGCCGTTACTCAACCTGATGGCAACGCTGCTGTAAACTGTGGAGGGAACATATGCTTCGATTTGTAAAGGGTACTCTGGCAATGCGGGACGAAAGCACAGCCGTTGTGGAATGCAGCGGAATCGGTTATGAAATCATGCTTTCGACTGCCGACCTGGCTGCACTTCCCGCAGTCGGAAGTCCGGTGTGCCTGTATACCTTTTTGAATGTGAATGAAAATACCGGCGTCTCTTTGTTCGGTTTTTTGAATCCGGACGACCTGGCAATGTTCAAACTTCTGATTACGGTCAGCGGTATCGGGCCGAAGGGAGCACAGGCCATCCTGTCGGTAATGCCGGCGGACGTGCTTCGCTTTGCAATTTTGTCTGAGGACGCCAAGTCGATTGCAAAAGCGCCGGGTATCGGCGCAAAGACAGCAGGCAAGATGATTATCGAATTGAAGGACAAGATGAATTTGCAGGAGGCATTTGAGAAAACATTGACAAATAATAAGCCTACTGCTGTAGATAATCAGTTGCAGGGAGCGAAGGAGGATGCAGTTTTGGCACTGGTTGCACTCGGGTATTCCAGGACAGATGCCACCAGAGCGGTCTCCTCGGCAGCGCTTACGGACAGTATGACGGTTGACGAGGTGTTGCGTCAGAGTCTGAAATATTTATAGGGTGAGAGCGGCAATATGCAAGAGCAATAAGATAGAAACGAGGGTTTTCTATGGCAAGAAGAATTATTACAACCGAGCAAATGCCGGAGGACAAGCAGTTGGAGGGCTCCCTGCGGCCCCGACATTTGACGGATTACATCGGACAGGAAAAGGTTAAGAAGAATCTTTCGGTTTATATAGAGGCAGCCAAGAGGCGAAACGAGGCGCTCGATCACGTGCTGTTCTTCGGACCGCCCGGTCTTGGTAAGACGACACTGGCAAACATTATTGCCAATGAGATGGGAGCGAATATCCGCATTACCTCGGGACCGGCGATTGAGAAGCCCGGAGATATGGCGGCTATTCTGAATGGTTTGCAGGAGCGCGACGTACTTTTCATTGATGAGATTCACCGCCTGAATCGTCAGGTGGAGGAGCTTCTGTACTCGGCGATGGAGGATTTTGCAATTGATATCGTTATCGGTCAGGGACCT
>DLOO01000062.1:13606-21019 GCA_002479645.1 Lachnoclostridium sp. UBA7482
GCAACAACGAGAGCAGGTATGCTGACAGCGCCGCTTCGTGACCGTTTCGGTGTTGTGAACCGTTTGGAATTTTATAGGGTAGAAGAACTGAAATTGATTATCCTGCATTCCGCAAGAGTGCTGAATGTGGATATTGACGAGGAGGGCGCAGAGGAGATGGCGCGACGCTCCAGAGGTACGCCGCGGCTTGCCAACCGCCTGCTGAAGCGTGTGCGCGATTTTGCGCAGATTCAGTATGACGGTAATATTACCGGCGAGGTGGCACGGTTTGCGCTGGATTTGCTTGAGGTGGATCGCATGGGTCTCGATCATATCGACCGGTCAATTCTGACGACGATGATTCATAACTTCAAGGGCGGGCCGGTTGGAGTTGAAGCCGTGGCAACGACCATCGGGGAGGACCCGGGAACCGTGGAAGAGGTGTACGAGCCGTATCTGGTGCAGAATGGGCTGATTGCGCGGACGCCGAGAGGACGGGTTGTAACAGAGGAGGCATACCGGCATTTGGGTATTCCGATGAAGGAAGAATAAAAAGGGGGACGGAACAATGAACAAGAAAACAGATGCAGAAGTAATTATTAACGGAAAGCGTTATTGTCTGGCAGGCTATGAGAGCGAGGAGTATCTTCAAAAGGTAGCATCCTATCTCAACGGCAAATACGCGCTGATGAAGGAGCAGGCAGGATATCGCAGCATGGATGTCGATACCCGTACGGTGCTGATGCAGATTAACATCGCGGACGATTATTTCAAACTTAAGCAGCAGCTTGTGGATATCACGGACGAGATGGAAAACAAGGACGAGGAAATTTACGGTTTGAAGCACGATGTGGTTGCTCTTCAGAAGAAGATTGAGGACTTGCAGAGAGACCTTGAGAAGATGAAGACACGGAATGTGGAAGAGCAGAAGAAGGTTGTTAAACTGGAGACAGAATTAAGTGGTTACAAGAAACGATAGAAAAGTCGAAATATTAGCCCCTGCAGGCTCCTTCGCGGCACTGCAGGCGGCAGTGATGGCAGGCTGCGACGCGGTGNNCAGCCGTTTTGGTGCAAGAGCCTATGCGGACAACCCGGAGGAGGATGAGCTGCTTCGGGCGATTGACTATGCCCATTGGTACGGCGTGAAGGTTTACCTTACGGTCAATACACTCTTAAAAGAAGATGAGATTTCGGAGCTAATCGCATATTTGAAGCCATACTACTTGTGTGGTATAGATGCGGTTATCGTGCAGGATTTCGGTGTGTTGAAGGTGATTTCCGAGACTTGGCCGGATTTGCCGATTCATGCAAGCACGCAGATGACGATTACCAATCCGGAGAGTTGTACGCTCCTTCCGAAGCAGGTGACAAGAATTGTGCCGGCGCGTGAGCTGACGCTTGCCGAGCTGCAAAGGTTTCGTAAGGAGACGGAGCTTGAACTCGAAATTTTCTGCCATGGGGCGCTTTGTTACAGTTATTCCGGACAGTGCCTGATGTCCTCACTGATTGGCGGGCGGAGCGGCAACCGGGGACGCTGTGCGCAGCCCTGCCGGAAGCGGTATGAGCTTAAGGGCGAGAAGGGCGCGGAGAGAGCGTATTTCTTAAGCCCCAGGGATCAGTGTATGCTGGAGCATTTGCCGAAGCTTCTTGCAGCGGGAGCGGATTCCCTCAAGATTGAGGGGCGCATGAAAAGTCCGGAGTATGCGGCGGGTGTTGTCTCGATATATCGCAAATGGGTGGATCGCCTGACGGAGGATGGTCTGCGCGACTATCGTGCAGAGGAAATGGATGAAGTTAAGAAGGATATCCGTATGCTTGCAGATTTGTATAATCGGGGCGGCTTCTCGGGCGGGTATCCATTTACGGAAACCGGGAAAGAAATGATGGCGGTGGAGCGTCCGAATCACAGCGGCGTGCGTGTGGGCTATGCGGTGCTGACCGACGGAAATCGCTGCCGTGTGACCTACGAGGAGCCGGTTGGAGCCGGAGACGTGCTTGAGATCCGCAGTCAGAACGGTGCGGCGGAACGCGTCCTGGCAGAATACACCGCAGGCGCCGGGGAGATGGAGGAAACACGCCTTGTCTATCTTTCCGGGGATAGGGCAAAGGCGCCTCGGGTTTCGGGAAATCTGATGGTCTATCGTACCAGAAATGATTCGCTTCTTAGGGAAATCGGCAAGAGCTGTCAGCCCGGCAGCCGTCGGATTCCGATTACGGCGATATTCGTGGCCGCGGTAGACGCGCTGATGACGCTTACGCTGATCGGCGAGACAATGGTTGGCGTTAGCGGCGGTATCNNCGCAACGCGGGAAGAGGTTGCGGAAAAATTATCAAAAACCGGCGACACGCCGTATCGTCTGGAGCCGCTTGAAATAGCACTCGGTAAGAATTGTTTCCTGCCGGCTTCCCGGTTAAATGAGCTTCGCAGACTTGCCGTCCGGGAGTATAGGGATGCGGTTGCGGATTGTCATCGCCGGATGGAACATGCCGACAAAAAGAAAGCAGACAGAGCCTGCCGTATGTCGGCTGCGAAAGCAAAGGCAAAAGCTGCGGCGCAGGAGGAAAAGGCCAAGCATCCCTTTGCTGCGACGGTTATGACCGTAGAGCAGTATGAGGCGGTTCAAAAAAGCTGCCCCGACGCACGTATCGATGTCGATATGGACGGAGACTGGCGAACGATTCTTGCGGCAGTGGGAACACGGCCGCATACACTTGTTCTGCCCCGAATTACACAGGGCGAACGATTGGGTCGCCTGGAGCTGACGCTGCATGAGTTGTGCAAGGGAAAAAAGAAGCCGAAGGCATTGATCATCCGGACTCTGGATGCATTTGCCCTCGTAAAGCGGCTTGCCCTGCGGATTCCTCTGATTGCGGATCATACGCTTTATAGCATGAATCCGCAGAGTGCGGCATGGTTGATGAAGCATGGAATCCGTCGCATCAACGCACCGTTCGAGGCGCAGGAAAAGGAACTGCGATGGATTTCGGATTACCCGTTTGAGATGGTTGTCTACGGACGGACGGTTGTGATGACCTCGAGACAATGTGTGCAGAAGACGGCATTTGGCTGCCGGAAGCAGCCGGGAAGAGTGCTTGCGCTCCAAGATGAAAAGGGAGCGGAATTTCCGGTGCAGACGTGCTGCGAGCATTGTTACAACAGAATCTACAATAGTAGTACGTTGAATCTGTTTCCGTATTTGGAACGGATTCGCGCTCTTGACCCCGTGATGCTTCGGCTGGAGTTTACCACCGAGAACCGAGAGGAAACCATACGGGTTGTGCGGGAATTTTTCGGAGACGGAGCAAGTGCGGATCATGTGACCAGAGGGCATTTTAAGCGCGGAGTTTTATAATTATTCTGTTGCATATTTATCCGTAATGCGGTATACTAATACCAATTTATAACACACCGTTAGGCATGGATCGCATGATCCGACCGCTTGCGTGCGACATGGAGGCAAACTATGGTTGAAGCAACGAGCTGTGGTGGTGTTGTTATCTTTCGTGGAAAAATTTTGTTGCTGTACAAGAATTACAAGCACAAGTATGAAGGCTGGGTCCTTCCCAAGGGAACGGTAGAGGAAGGTGAGGATTACAAGCAGACCGCTATTCGTGAAGTGAAGGAAGAGTCCGGTGCAGATGCCCGGATTATCAAGTTCATTGATACGACCCGCTACACCTTTAATACGCCGCAGAACACAGTGATGAAAGATGTTCACTGGTATCTTATGATGTCGGATAGCTATTATAGCAAGCCACAGCGTGAAGAGTACTTTGTGGATTCCGGGTATTACAAGTTTCATGAGGCATACCATTTGCTGAAGTTTTCTAACGAGAAGCAGATTTTGGAAAAGGCCTATGAAGAATATACCGAGATGAAGAGAAAAAATCTCTGGGGAAGCCGGAAGTATTTCTGAGAAAGCAGAATGGGTGTTGCCGCAGGGCAGCGCCTTTTTTGTTCCATAAAGATTTTTTTCCATAAAGAACAAGGAGGAGATTTCCGTGATAAAAGAATTATTTAGCAAATACCGTTCGGTAATTATGTATCTGATTTTTGGTGTGGCAACCACACTCGTTAACTGGATTGTGTATGTGCCGTGTACAAAACTCTTCGGCAGCAATCCATCCGAATTTGAACTGACCGTCTGCAATGCGGCCGCCTGGGTGGCGGCAGTCGCATTTGCCTATATAACCAACAAGCTTTTTGTATTTGAGAGCAAATGCACGGAGCGCAGGTTTCTTTTACAGGAAGCCGCTAAATTCGTCGGCTCACGCGTATTTTCCGGCATATTTGAGATTTTCCTGCCGGGGATTCTGATGACCGTCGGCCTGTCGCAGACCATTTTCGGCGTAGAGGGAGCGCTTGCAAAGGCGATTACCAGCGTTGTGGTTATTGTCATGAATTATGTGCTCAGTAAACTGATTGTATTCCGCAAGAAAAAAGAAGACGAAAAACAGTAGAAAATATGTCCGGCGCACGTAAGGAGCGTCGGGGAAGAAATGAGGCAGAATATGAATTCACTTCTGGAAATCGGTGGAAAGGTGATTCTTAAGAAGGGCGAGGGCCGCAGCTTAAAGCAGGGCGGAGCCTGGATTTACGACAATGAAATTGCATCCTGTGAACGTACCGGCGAGAACGGCTGTCTGGTACGCGTGGAGGATTTTGACGGCTTCCCGATGGGAACCGGCTTTATCAATGAGAAAAGTAAGATTCGTGTGCGCATGCTGAGCCGCAGAGACAAGACCGTTGTGGACGAAGCGTTCCTTCGGAGCCGCTTACAGGCAGCGTGGGATTACCGCAGGAAAACGGTTGATACCGCAAGCTGCCGCATTGTGTTCGGCGAGGCAGACTGGCTGCCCGGACTTACGATTGACAAATTCTCCGACGTCCTTGTTGTACAGAGTCTGGCACTTGGCATCGACCGCTTAAAGGACATGCTCCTTGCGATGCTTACGGAGATACTGGCGGCAGACGGCGTGACGATTCGCGGTATCTTTGAGCGTAGCGATGCGAAGGTTCGTGAGCTGGAGGGTCTGAACCGAACGAAAGGTTTTTTGAGTCTGGAGTTTGATACGAAAGTGGAAATCATTGAAAACGGCGTGCGCTATATGGTAGACGTGAAGGACGGTCAGAAGACCGGATTTTTCCTCGACCAGAAATATAACCGCCTTGCGGTGCAGAGGCTTTGTGCGGGCGCCCGCGTGCTGGACTGCTTTACCCATACCGGCTCCTTTGCGTTAAATGCCGGATTCGGCGGAGCTGCGGAGGTGCTCGGTGTGGACGCTTCGGAGCTTGCCGTAGCACAGGCAGAGGAAAATGCAAAACGGAACGGACTTGAGGATCGCGTCCGTTTTCGCTGCGCGGATGTTTTCGAGCTGCTTCCCGAACTTCGCGAGGCAGGCGAGCTGTACGATGTCGTCATTCTTGACCCGCCCGCTTTTACCAAGTCGCGCGAAGCAACGAAAAATGCGGTTAAAGGTTATCGCGAAATCAATCGCAAGGGTCTTGGCCTCGTAAAGGACGGCGGGTACCTGGCAACCTGTTCCTGTTCGCATTTTATGACGCAGGAGCTTTTTGCGGAAACTATTGCGCAGGCAGCGAAGAGCGTGCATAAGCGCGTTCGTCAGGTCGAATTCCGCACCCAGGCGCCGGATCATCCGATTCTGTGGGCGGCGGATGAGAGTTACTATCTGAAATTTTTCATCTTCCAGGTCGTTGACGAGAAGTAAGGTCAGTGGTAAACGCTGGAAATGGAGCAAGGCTATGAGTAAGATTCAAACAAAGGAAATAGATGAAAAGACATATTTGATGGTATTTTCCAACTCCTGCGCGATAGCGACGCAGATTATTACGGGACATCATAGTTATTGAAATCGGCCGTTGTATGAATATGACCTTTGTCAGCAGTCTGAAAGCGTCCGGCGATTATATGTTCCCGCTTTTGGTCGGTATGGTAACGATGTGGGGACTTGGCGTTACCGTAGGTTATGCAATGGGCGTACTGCTGGGAATCGGGGTGGCAGGCGTATATATCGGCACGGCGACAGATGAGGTGGTTCGCGGATTTATCGTTATCGGGCGTTGGCGAAGCGGCGCATGGCGGGGAAAAGCCGTTGTCAAGAAGAAATCCCGGGTAATCCCGGCAGAGGAGTGACGAAGTTGTGCGTGTGCCGTTTCCGAAGCTTCGACGCGGGAATTCTGCCGATTTTGTTTGCCTATTTGGAAGCGGGCGTGTATAATGATTTCAAATTTATGGAAAGGAATCCAAATGTGATGAGAAAAAGAAAATGCAGGCTGGCATTCGGAGCCGTAATGGTTGCGATGTTAGTGATGACCGCATGCGGTCAAAAGGAAGACAAGACAGGAAAGGATAAGAACAGTATGGAGGGGGAAAACAATATCACAGCAACGACCACTACAGGAGTAGAACCAACAAAAGCAGCTGAAACAACACCGACTTCGGAGGCAACGCCGACGTTGACGCCCGGCGGAGATGGCAGCGGAGAACTCCTGCAGGACCCCGACGATCTCGAAGGCGGCGAGCAGGGCGACGGTACGGTAGATATGGACAAGGTGACGGAGGTTTTATGTCCGTCCGCGTATACGGACAAAAAGCCCGGAGTTACATACGATACCGTAATGCATTTTACATATTATTCGGAGACGACAGGGTGTGAGCGCGGTGCGAACATCCTGCTCCCGGCAGATTATGACAAGGATAGGAAGTATCCGGTTCTTTACTTCCTGCACGGCATATTCGGTGATGAGAACAGTATGATTAAGGACGCAAACTGCAGGATTACCGAGATTGTCGGCAACCTGAAGGCAGAGGGCATTATCGGAGATGTGATTATCGTATTTCCGCATATGTACGCGACCGGAGATCCGAACCTGAAGCCCGGATTTACGTTGGAGCAGACACTTCCTTACGATAACTTTATCAATGACCTCACGAATGATTTGATGCCTTATGTAGAGAAAACCTATGGCGCCATGACCGATCGCGAGAACCGCGGTATCATCGGATTTTCCATGGGCGGTCGTGAGACACTGTTTATCGGCGTGACCCGATCGGATCTGTTTGCTTACATTACGGCAATCGCACCGGCGCCCGGTGTGACTCCCGGTAAGGACTGGGCGATGGCGCATCCCGGACAGCTTACGGAAGACGAGCTGGTAATTCACCGAACCGACTATATGCCGGAGCTGCTGATGGTTTGCTGCGGCACGAAAGACAGTGTTGTCGGCAAATTCCCGCTTTCCTACCACAACATTATGACTAAAAACGAAGTGAAGCATGTGTGGTATGAGGTGCCCGGTGCGGATCACGATGCGAATGCAATCAAGAGTGGTCTTTATAACTTCCTGATTCGCTGGAAGCCGGGCAAATAAGCGATACAAAAAACTCATAGAAGTCCAGCGGTGATATGTCA
>DLOO01000031.1:0-31109 GCA_002479645.1 Lachnoclostridium sp. UBA7482
ATAACCGGCCTCCCCGTCTGCCCGGGAATCTGATATCCCGGGGCCGCCAAATCCGGTTTCACCCGGTTGTTTCTCGTATAGCCCCTGCCGCTTTCCGGAAGAATTCCGCCCGACAAATCATCATAGGCTCCAATCGTAAGCGGGAAGGTCGTATTTCCGGGTTCTGTAATTGTCACTTCGGGTTCCGGCCGCAGAAAAATCGTCTCGCCCTGCAGGAATTCCCGAATCGGAAGCCACAGATGAAAATTCATGCGCTCCGCGAGCACCCGTTCCGGGTAAACCAGCAGCGTCCAGACGCCATCCGTCAGATTTCGGAATTTGATCTGAATCAGTTCCGACCCGGTCTGCCGTTCCGGCGACTGGTATGCTACAACGACCTGGGTTCCCTCAAATAAAAAGGATCTGCTCAAAAAGCCTTCACTGACGACCGGTACAATACCCAACCGGTTCCCTCCCGGCGACACTACATCAATCGAGTACAGGTCTCCAACCTCTCCCCAGAATTCCATTGTCAGATCTTTGCTGCCGTTTACGGCAAAAGAAATCTCCTCCGGCTGACGATTATCCGTTACCCTTCCTCCGCGGCTCATATAGTGGTGCCCCGCATTTTCCTCGTTTCCTGCCGCAATGACAACTGCGGTTTCTCTCTCCTGACTAAGCTGGTTCAGATAGTTCCCAAACAGCCCGATTCCGGTATGGGACCCACTGTTGGTTCCGAGCGCCAGAAGCAGGACAAGCGGCCGGCCTTCCTGCCTCGCATAGCGAACAAGAAAATGAATTCCCAGAATCACATCCGCCTCGCTATAGCACGGATTTGACGTATCAATACGCCAATAGTCCCGAAGCTCCTCGGACGCCTGCCTCAGCTTCACGACCGCAAGCTCGCAATCGGGAGCCACCCCCCGGTATTCCCCCGCATTTCGCCCTGCAGCCACGGACGCCACATACGTTCCGTGGCCGATAACATCCTCTGTTTCTGCCTCCCCGGCTTCAATTTCTCCGGATGCAAATACCCTTCCGAACGGTGCAAAGGGAAGCAGCTCCGTCCGGTCATTTTCTCCTCCGTTCGCACCCTGATCCCAGATTACCTGCACGCGGTTCGTACCATCGCTTCGCCGGAAGATTTCTTCACGATAATTGATGCCGGTATCGACAATTCCCAACAGCACGCCTCTTCCGTAAAGGTCAAATCCGGACAGACTTTCGGTCTGCGGAACCCCCATCTCGGTCAGATGCGTTACATCCGTAAGTCCAAGGCATTTGGGGACATTTCCATAGGGCAGGTTTTCATCATCTGCCACATTCGCTCCACAGTAAACAACAACCGCAAGCTGCGAGCCCACACGGTATACAACATCCGACGGGCGAAGGCTCTCCGCGTAGTTCAAGTCCTCCGGATACCGAATTAGAAAAGAAAAACAGTTGTCCATAAAATCCCCTTTTTTTACCTTATGGGAAAATTACGTAATGGTTCTTCCTCTTTTTTGTTCCATAGGAATTTCCTATGGAACAAAAAAGGAACGCAGCCTTTAGCCGCGTTCCTCCTCATCATTCAAATCAGCTCCGTAATATTCATTCAGGTACTTGCCGTAATACTTACCGCCGTGTTCTTTTTCAACGCCATTCATAAGAACACCCAAAAGCTTACAGTTGGTACGCTCCAGCTGACGCTGGATGCTCTGTGCCATACGAATCCTTACGCTCTTCGGACGAAGAACCAAAATCGCCCCGTCGCACTGCTGCGCCAGAATTGCCGCATCGATTACGCTGCCAAGCGGCGGTGCATCGATAATAATATAATCATAATGACCCTTCAATGCATTCATCAGCATCTCAAACCCCTTTGTGCTGAGAAGCTCCGCAGGGTTCGGAGGAGATGCGCCTGCAAACAGAATGTGCAGGTTTTTAACATCCGTCTCGCAAATGCACTGATCCAATGTCTGCATCCCGGTAAGGAAATGCGTCAAACCGTAGACACGATCCTCTGCACGGAATTTGCCAAGCGTAACGGATTTTCTAAGATCACAGTCAATCAAAAGAGCTCTTTTGCCGAGTTCTGCAAAGGACTTTGCCAAATGGTACGAACAAGTCGATTTTCCCTCGTTCGGAAGGTTCGAGGTCAACATAATCGTACGAATATTGTTGCCGGAAAACTGAATATTGGTTCTCAGATTTTTGAAGGCTTCTGTCGCAAAGAAGTCGGACAGTTCAGTTTTGTTAATATATTCAACATACTGCATGACTAGCGTCCTCCCTTCCGACTGCTCTTTTTCTTAGAACTTCTGACCTGTGTCTTTTCCTTCTGCAGCTCCGCCTTACCCGCATCCTTATCCATCAAAGGAATGGACGCCAAAACGGTAACATGAAGGTATTTTTCAACATCAGCCTCTGTCTTAATGGTATCGTCCAAAAGGAAAGTAACAACCGTTACCGTAATTGCAAGAATTGCTCCCAGCAGGCATCCCAGGATGGTATACTTGGTTACATTGGGACTCGACGGCTTCGTCGGAACGACGCCGGTATCGATTTTATTTGCTTCTATCTTAACCTTGTTTTCAATGACTTCAATCAGGGCGTCGGATACGCTGTCAACAAGCATCTTCGCCATCTCGGGGTCCTTATCCTTAACCGAAATCTTCAGTACGCGCGTATTATCCTTAATCATTACGGAAATCTCGGAACTCAGCTTTGAATACGTATACTGCTCCCCCAGTCCCAACTGTTCGATAACACCGTCAACTACCAAATGACTGGTTGCCAATTCTGCAAAGTCGTTTGCAAGCGCG
The DNA here is from genome assembly GCA_002479645.1 of Lachnoclostridium sp. UBA7482. GTDB lineage: Bacteria > Bacillota > Clostridia > Lachnospirales > Lachnospiraceae > ISDg. The sequence continues at coordinate 2,787 of DLOO01000031.1, forward strand.
GCGCTGGATGTAATATCTGAGCTGCTGAGTGAATTCTCGTTGTTACGGTTCAAAACAAACAACGAAGAAGTAGAAACATACTTCGGAGCGATAAAACACTTGCTGTAAACAAATACAATTGCTCCGCAAAGAACAGCAGAAATAATGATAAAGCCAATATGCTTCCATAAAGCATACAATAACGCTCTCACATCAATTTCCAGTTCCTCCTGGTTTTTCTTTTCCTGGTCCATAATGTCCTCCCTGTATCCCAGTTTTCAGATCTTCTCCCCGGCAATGACCTTCGCCGGATTTGTATATAAAATACGTTCTACCATTTCAGAATCATAGGTTTCCCTAAGTACCTCCGCCGCCTCATGCATCCGCGGCGAACGGCGTCCGGTGCTGTGTGCATCCGTTCCAAGGAAATGAACCATACCTTTTTTTAACAGTTTCCTTGCAAATTTCATCTCCGACGCTCCGAACTGTCCCAGAACGCTGGAGGCGTTGATTTGGAAATATGCCAGCTTCGGTACTTCGCTGTCAAGGCGCCAGCGATTGAGGCACTCATAACGCTCTACATGCGCCAGAATCGGCCAAAGCCCCATGCCGATGACCCGATACAGCTCCCGCTTCATATGATCTAACGAGATATCGGTATCAAATTCTACCAGCAGGTAATTGCTTCCTGCCATAGAAAAAATCTGTTTGCCGTAAATCGCTTCGGAAACGTCCCCTCTTCCAAGGCACACCTCATTTCCGCGATATAACGTCAGCTCCGGCATATTCTCCTTCTGCCAGGCAGAAAGCTCCGCAAAAGACCGTTCATAATCCTCACGCTCAATCATATATTGCCCCGGGTAATAATGAGGCGTCAGAAAAATGCTCCGAATCCCTTCGGAATACGCAATCTTCAGCATCTTCTGCGCATCCGCAAGGGTTTTCGCCCCGTCGTCAACCCCCGGCAAAATATGACAGTGTAAATCCGTATAATTCATGTCTGTACTCCGCTTCAAGACATTTCCGTACCTGAAATTTCAATCCTTTCAGACAGCCAGAACCTATTGTAGCACAATATCCCTGCATTGGCAATATGCAAATCTTCCCTGAACAGGCCGCAAAATTTCAGGTTATTCTATTTCCGATTCAACCGATAAATTTGTTATTTTCAAAGAGGCCTTCCTGCACGCGGCCACTTGCATACGTCATCTTGCCCTGACCGTGACGCAAATCCTGATGCCATTCGCCTTCATATACATCGCCGGTATTCCATGTAAATACGCCGAAGCCATCACGCATTCCTTCCCTAAAACCGCCCTCATACAGACATCCGTTTGCGTAGGTAAATACGCCGATACCGTCCGGCTGATTCCGTTCGTTCACTTCCCCTTCATAGTTGTTTCCGCTCTTATAATGAAGGCTGCGGTAAACACGCTCCGGCGCCGCCGGGATTTCGGGGCTTTCTGCGGTATCTGCGGTTCCTGCGCTTTCCGCGATTTCTGCGATTTCTGCGGTTTCCTCTGATTCTTCTGCTTCGTTAATAACTTCCTCCGTTATCTCTCCGGCAGCTTCTTCCAAAACCCCTTCGGCAACCTTCTCTTCCGGAACAACCGGCGATGCAGCCTGCGGCTCCGGATTCAGCGGCATATCCATTCCTTCAATCGGAACGGCGGAAATCTTCTTCCCGTCTTCCCATATCTGTTCTTCCTGCACCCCGTCCGCATAAGTCATAATGCCCATACCGTTACGGTTATTTGCCATCCACATACCGGAATAAGAATTTCCGTTTGCAAAATAGTAGGTTCCGCAGCCGCCGAACGCGCCCATGGAAAATTCGCCCTCATAGCGATCGTCGTTGGCTAACACAAGAATTCCCTGTCCGGATTTCTTGCTGTTAACCCACTGACCATCATATACATTGCCGTTTGCGTAGGTCATTTGACCCTGACCCTCGCGCTTTCCGTTCTTATATTCCCCTTCATATATATCGCCGTTCGGATAAGTCATTGTTCCGAATCCGTGACGTTTTCCGTCCAGAAACTGACCGGAATAATGCTCCCCGCCCGGATAATCTTCTTCTCCCATCGTAAGCGGATTGTCCTCTTCCTTGGTTTCCCCGAAAAAAATCTCAGCATTTTCTTCAACGAAACCTTCAACCGCTTCCTCCGGCTTGTCTTTCTCTTCCGATAAATTGTCAAACGGCTTCCATACCTGCACAGGAATACATGCAGCTGCCTCTTCGCTGTCATTTTCTTCTGCAACAGACTCTTCTGCCGTCTCCTGCACATCTTCCTCTATAGGCTCGGAGAACGATTTCAATTCCTGCTCTGCTCCGTCCTTTGCCGATGCCTCCCCGTACCGCAGGAGTTCTTCCTCAGACGGAGTCCCGGCAAATGCACACACGCCGTCTACCCAGAACCCCTCCTCTGCATGTCCGTCACGGAAATACATCCTGCCGTTACCGTTTGGCTGGTCGTCCTTCCACTCACCCTCGTATTCTCTTCCGTCACCAAAATAAATATGTCCGCGAATCAATTCCCCGGACTCATAATAACCTTCAATACTTGTTCCGCCAGGCAGCGTTTCCTCTCCGTAGCCTTCCTGCTTGTCGCAAATCCAGTCACCCTTGTAAACGGCTCCGCTGCGATACGCAAGCTCCCCTCTGCCATGGCGCATACCATCCTTAAACTCCCCCAGATAGCTTACTCTTTCATCACATTCCTGATAGACGAGTTCGCCCCTTCCATTCGGAATTCCGTTTCTCGTTTTTCCGTAATATCTTCCCTCCGGAAGCAAAATCTCAGTATCCTGGCACAATTCCGAATACTTGGTATTGAGCTGAAAACGGCATTTTACGCATAATCCATCGCCACCAGCTTTGTTTTGATTGCACATTACACAGATACGCTCTGCCATTTTTAACCTCCTTATTCTGCCGGACTTGGGGTCGGTGTGTTGCCAACTTCACTCGTAGGTGTTGGGGTATAGGTAGGTGGATTCGTAGGTTTCGGAGTCGGAGCAACATAATTTTCTTCCAATTCATAAGCATCGTAAAGGATATTATCCTTGATTACGTATTTTCCGATTCCGTAGTAGCTGAATTTACAGGTAATCACATCTCCCTCGCGCGTATACGTTCCCGCAATACGCTGGTCGGAAATGTTCGTAATGTAAATCTGTCTTGTAACGGTGCCGTCCTCACGGAATGTCATAATCACTCCGCCGCCTCTTGTCTCATTACTGACACAGGCGGCGAAGGTATCTCCCTCCGGAATCCCACCGTCATATTTTTCATGGAGAACGTATTTATCCTTGTAAAGCAGCTGTTCATAGGAACCGCCGTCATCCGTCACGAAGGTAATGACGTCTTTTTTGATTGTATAGGAACCGCTGTCTTTCGAGCTGCCCGCATTCAGCAGGTAGGTTCCGTCCGCTCTCAGCAAAAGCACCGCCTCCGTTGCACTTCCGGACCCACTGACAAAATAGGTATCCTTATCCATTACTTTTTCACTGCAGCCGGCCGTAACCATCATAGCGATCAGCAGACTCAACAAGAATAAAACACGTTTCATGAAATGCCTCTCAAAAATTAATCTTCGTACAAAGGATACTTGTCGGTCAAAGACTTAACCAACGCGGCAGCCTTTTCCTTATTTGCTTCCGGATTGGTAATGGCAAGGTAAATTGCCTCAGCGATTACATCCATATCAGCCTCGTTCATACCGCGGGTAGTAACCGCAGCCGTTCCGAGACGAATACCGCTTGTAACGAACGGGGACGCCGGATCGTTCGGAATGGTATTCTTATTGCAGGTAATGTGTACGGAATCAAGGAGCTTCTCTGCTTCCTTGCCGGTAATACCCATATTCTGAAGGTCAACAAGCATCAGGTGGTTATCGGTACCGTCGGAAACAAGCTTGAATCCACGACCGGTAAGTCCCCCTGCAAGCGCCTGTGCGTTCGCTACGATGTTCTTAGCATACTCCTTGAAGGAAGGGTCCAAAGCTTCCTTGAAGCAAACGGCCTTAGCAGCAATTACGTGCATCAGCGGGCCGCCCTGGATACCCGGGAATACAGCCTTGTTGAGCTTGTGCTCATCGGCAAATGCCTGAGAGGAAAGAATCATACCGCCTCTCGGTCCGCGAAGGGTCTTGTGAGTGGTAGTTGTAACAACATGTGCGTAAGGAATCGGGCTCTCATGCATACCGCCTGCAACAAGACCGGCGATATGCGCCATATCTACCATAAGGTAAGCGCCTACCTCGTCGGCAATCTCACGGAAACGCTTAAAGTCAATTGCTCTTGCATATGCGCTTGCGCCTGCGATAATAAGCTTCGGACTGCACTCCTTTGCAATGCGCTCAACTTCATCGTAATCAATGAAGCCATTGTCATTCACACCGTAAGGAACAATGTTGAAGTAAGTACCTGAGAAGTTAACCTGGCTTCCGTGTGTCAAATGTCCGCCGTGTGCAAGATTCATACCCATAACGGTATCGCCGGGCTTGAGAAGCGCAAACTGTACCGCCATATTTGCCTGCGCACCGGAGTGGGGCTGAACATTTACATACTCGCAGCCAAAAAGCTTCTTTGCGCGCGCGATGGCAAGATTCTCAGCAATATCAACGAACTCACAGCCGCCGTAGTAACGCTTTCCGGAATACCCCTCGGCATACTTGTTGGTAAGAGGGCTGCCCATAGCTGCCATAACTGCTTTGCTTACCAGGTTCTCAGAGGCAATCAACTCGATATTGTCTCTCTGTCTTCCAAGTTCGAGAGTAATGCTCTCGGCAAGCTCGGGATCGTAGTTCTTTACATCATCAAATGAATACATTTTTTGATCTCCTTTTTGAATTTTATTTCAGAGTTTGCAACAGAAAATGCTGACAAAACTGATTATTCTTTTCCGACAAATACCAGAGCGCACATACCGGCGCCGACATGGGAACCGATAATCGGTCCGATCTTTGAAATAACAATCTTCATTCCGGGAAAATTGCTTTTCACCATATCCGCTACCGCATCGGCAAGCTCGGGTGCATTGGCATGACCGATGACCGCCAGACTTTCGTTGGGATTATCTCCATTCAGAAGAAGCTGCTCCATAAGATACGCAAGCGCCTTTTTCGTACCGCGTTCCTTTGCAACAACAATCAGCTTGCCTTCCTTGTCCACCGAAAGAATCGGTTTAATCTTCAGTGCGCTTCCAACCAATGCTTCCATTGCAGACACACGTCCGCCGCGCTTGAGGTGATACAAATCCTCCACAGTGAACCAATGCCTTATACGCTTCTTAATATCCTCTGCCCAGGCTGCCAGCTCTTCCATCTGCGCGCCCGCCAGATACTTTTCGGAGACCAGATATACCAAAAGTCCCTCGCCGACGGAAGCGCACAGCGTATCGACAATCCGAATCTTTCTCTCCGGATATTCGTCCATCAACTGATTTGCAATCAAATACGCCGTGTTAATGGTACCGCTCAAACCGGAAGTAAAGCACAGGTACAGAATATCCTTCCCTTCCTTTAATTCCGCCTCAAAATATTCCTGGTATACGCCGGGGGCAATCTGGGATGTCTTCGCATCCTCTCCTGCCTTCAGTCTTGTATAAAAATCTTCCAGGGTAATCTCTCTTTCGTCCGGATAATGATTGTATTCCGAACCGCCTAACTGAAAGGCCATGGGAATTGCCTTGACATGGAGCAGCTCTAACGTTGCTGCATCCAAATCACAGGTCATATCCGTCAATAATGAATAACTGCCCATGATTTCCTCCTACTTTTCCATAGTGAGTTAACTATAACACAAATTTTGCAAAAAGGAAACAAAAAAAAGCAATTTCCCCGTACGATCTGCTCTTTTTTCTTGCGCATTTGCAAAATGCCTGATAAAATGGACAAAAACAAGGAAGGGAACAGCGTCCTTTTTCCCGAGGACCGGTAAACTGTGATGAAACGAGCTGATTATTTAACCTGGGATGAATATTTTATGGGTATTGCCATGATGTCCGCGCTCCGAAGCAAGGACCCGAACACTTCCGTCGGCGCCTGCATTGTCAGCCGGGACAACCGCATCCTTTCCGTAGGATATAACGGAATGCCCCGCGGCTGTTCCGATGACGAATACCCCTGGGAGCGCGAAGGCGACGATCTCGAAACCAAGTATTTCTTCGTCTGCCATGCAGAACTGAACGCTCTGCTCAACTACTCCGGCACCGACATGAAAGATGCCCGCTGCTACACAACGCTTTTCCCGTGTAACGAGTGTACCAAAGCATTGATTCAGGCCGGCATTAAAGAAGTTATTTACTTAAGCGACAAATACGACCGAACCAAGGCAAACATCGCCGCCAAGCGTATGTTCCGCTCCGCCGGTGTTTCCACCCGTCAGCTGGAAACCTCGGGCAGGCATCTGACATTTGACTTATAATACAAAATCCCCGTGTACTCTGCAATTATGGAACAAAACGGTACACGGGAATTTTTATTCTGCAATCTGCTTTTCGTAGCACCACCAGTCCACATCATAAAGTCTTGTCTCGCCTACAACGGCAAATGCCAACTTATTGTATGCCTTCTGTGCTTTTACGTTCTGTTTGCTGACAATCATATGAATACCGCGGTAACCTTGTTTGCGTGCCTCCTCTGCCGCACACCGAATCATTTCTCCGGCAATCCCCCGATTCTGGTACTCCTTCCGGACTCCGACTCTCGACAGTTCCACAGAGGGTATGCATTTTTCTGTCCAACAGGGCAACGCTTCCACCGCTTCGTCCGCATCCATGGAAATCACAGCGACAATTTTCCCTTCGTCCTTCATACAAAACAGCGCGTCTCTTGCAAGATCTCCGGCAATTTCTTCACGTTCCGGATAACTGTCCGTCCACGCGCAGTACTCGGTTCCCACCAGAGACTTGTATAATTTCAGAATCTCCTCGGCATCTGCTCTGCCTGCTCTTTCAAATGTCATTCTTCCTGCTCTCCTTCGTTGGTTTCTTCCATTTTTCGATTCCTGTTTTTACCGTTTGTTAATCATTCGGATGAACTTATAAATCAATTTCCACAATAGTCTCCGGATCAGATGCCGAACAATCAGGGCAACCGTAATTCCAAAGCAAATTCCCCGTGGCGCGGGCTCCAACCGGCAGCCCAGTCCGGCTCCCGCCGTAAGCCATAGAATCCCCAGCTCGCTGTTTCGGTAGCGCAGAAGATATACCAGCGCCGCTATCGCTGTCACCGTGTACAATGTCGTATCCCAATGCAGGAAATACGCGGTGACGCCAAGCACGCCGCACGCAGCAAAGAACACGTAGGATAAATAAAACAGAATCCGAAACACATTTCCGATGTCATCCTGAATCTTCTTATCCTGTGGATTAGAAGGACGCCGGCTGTTCTTCGGAATCGGCCGCCCGCACTCCGGACAAACCAGATGTTCCAAATCCTTCGTGCTCTTTACGGCAAATTCAAATTCCTTTTGACATTGTCCGCAATATCGAAGCATGATTTTTTCCTTTCGCTAAAGCAACGCAAATTCTGCATAATTATCAGGCGGGTCGCTACGCCGACAAAAACAAAACCTTCTCAACCGACTTTCGGATTCTTTTCGTGAAGAATTTGACCGCAGTTCCGGTCAGTAATGCCGCAATCAGGGTTCCCTCTCTTGTTCCTACAATAGTCATATGGCAGAAAATCAGCGACAGTATCATCGCGAAAAGAACGCAGAAAACATCAAATCCGATTTTTACATTTCCAAACTTAAAATGCGTAATATCCGCTACAGCCTTAACAAAGGCTTCGCCCGAATTCATGACGACATCGGCAATAACCGCAAGGGATACGCCGAATCCGATTACAATGGTTCCCGCAACCGTCAAACCGATCCGAAGCGGATACCGGTTCACCTCAAAAAAAGAAACGAGCCACATACCGAAATCCGTGAAATATCCGAACAGAAACGAAAGCGGAACCTGCAATAACTGAATCCACTGAAACCTGCTTCGCAATAGGACAATCTGTCCCACAATCAGAACGCAGTTCCATACAATCAACCAGTTTCCCATCGTCAGAATATCAAAGCGAATGCCAAGAACATTCGCCACCGAGGAAACCGGCGAAACTCCCAATTCAGCCTTTTTTGTAATTGCCACGCCTAACGCCGTCGTGAACAGGCTTACGATAAACAACAGATAGCGTCTGACTATTTCTTTCTTACTCATGGTAACTCTTACTCCTCTGTACGACTGATATCATCATAATAAAAAAAGGGCTGAATAGCAATGTCGTTTTGTATGTTCACATTTTTTTCATTGTTTTGCCGGGCATTTTTCTGTTTCTTCCCTTGTTTTTTGCCTGTAAATAATGGTATAATTAGAAAGATTTTACACATTTTTATGAAAACCCATTGTTTGGATTTGAATCCGGTTTCGTGTTCCGGCGTACCTGACACGAATCATGCAGAACAGGTACGCAGAATCGAGGCGTAATATGCTGGAGTTAAAAAGCATTGTCAAGGATTATCCCGTCGGCGATACCGTAGTCAATGCCCTCAAGGGAATTTCCCTTTCCTTTCGTAAAAACGAATTTGTATCCATCCTGGGTCCTTCCGGCTGCGGTAAAACCACCCTGTTAAATCTTGTCGGCGGTCTGGATCAGTACACGGACGGTGATTTGATTATCAACAATCGTTCCACCAAACAGTTCAACCAACACGACTGGGATGCTTATCGCAATCATTCCATCGGCTTTGTTTTCCAATCCTATAACCTGATTCCTCACCAGACGGTTCTCCGTAACGTAGAACTGGCATTAACCCTCTCCGGTGTTTCCAAGGCCGAACGCAGAAAACGTGCAACGGAGGCGCTTGAGCAGGTCGGTCTCAGTGACCAGCTGAACAAAAAACCGAACCAGATGTCCGGCGGTCAGATGCAGCGGGTTGCCATTGCCCGCGCCCTTGTCAACAATCCGGATATCCTGCTTGCCGACGAGCCTACCGGCGCTTTGGACACCGCAACGAGCGTTCAGATTATGGAGATTTTGAAAGAAGTTTCCAAGGAAAAGCTTGTTATCATGGTAACCCACAATCCGGAGCTTGCCGAGCAGTACAGCTCCCGTATTATCCGGCTGCTCGACGGTAAAATCACCGACGACAGCAATCCTTACGAAGAAGAAGTTCCGAAAGATCCCGTGATTCTCCCATCGGATAAGGCTGCCAGAAAAGCCGCCAAAAAGCAGTATACTTCGATGTCCTTCTTTACCGCATTGTCCTTGTCTTTGAACAACCTGATGACGAAGAAGACACGAACCTTCCTGACCGCATTTGCCGGCAGCATCGGTATCATCGGTATCGCATTGATCCTGTCGCTCAGTAACGGCGTCCAACGCTATATCGACCGTGTTCAGGAGGAAACCCTTTCCACTTATCCGATTACCATTCAAAGTCAGACCGTGGACATGAGCGCCATTCTCAGTACGATGATGGGAATCGACCAGGAACCGGAGACCGAGCATGATGCAAACCACATCTACTCCTCCAATGTTCTGACGAAGATGTTCAACACCATGATGTCAGAGGTTAAGATTAACGACCTGAAAACCTTCAAGGTATTTCTTGATAATAATAAAGAGATTCAGGATGCAACCACAGACATTAAGTACACCTACAACATCAACCTGAATGTATTTAAGGGTGACACCGAAAACGGCGTAGTACAGGTAAATCCGAGCACGATGCTTCAAAACATGTGGGTCGCTATGGGTATGTCTGAGGGTACCGCTAACGAGGCGGCAAGCCTGAGCTCCATGGGCGGAGCAACCAACGGTATGAATGTATGGACCGAGCTTCTGGACAACAGGGAACTGCTCTCCTCGCAGTACGACGTCCTCGCAGGCAAATGGCCGGAAAGCGCCAATGAAGTTGTATTGATTGTCAATAAGAACAATGAGATTACCGACTATGCCCTGTATGCTCTCGGTTTGAAGAGCCAGAAGGAACTGGATGAGTTTTTCAAAAGTATGCTGGTTCCCGGTGGTACCAAGATTGAAACTCCCGTCGAAGAATACACCTTTGACGATATGCTGGGACTTGACTTCCGTGTGGCTCTTCCTGCGGATTACTATTCCTACAATGCAGCGAAGAATGTCTGGGAGGATATGCGCAGCAATGACCTTTACATGAAAGAATTGCTTGCCGACGAAAACCGTACTCTCCCGCTGAAGGTCGTCGGAATCATCCGTCCCACCGAAGATGCGGTTGCCGCTTCTGCAAACGGAACCATCGGTTATACGCACAAACTGACGGAGTATATCATCACCGAAACCTCCAAGCGCGATATTATCAGCAAGCAGTTAAATAATAAGGAAATCGACGTATTTACCGGACTTCCTTTTGAAACTCCGGACACGACGCTTACGATGGAAATGTTTGAAGGCATTTTGGCTCAGATGTCCGAAGAGGAATATGCACAGATGATGCAGATGATGCAAATGGCAACCGGCAAAGAGGATGTCAGCAAGGAAGAAATGTTTGCAATCTTCTCCGCAAACTACAAGCCGGAGAAAACAACCAATACTTACGAGATGAATCTCATGAAGCTTGGTTATGCAGATTTGCTTGTACCGTTTACCATCAGCATTTACCCGAAGGATTTCGAGGCCAAGAATAAAGTTGTCAATTTAATCAGCAAGTACAATAAGGAACACGAAGAGGAATCCAAGATCGAATACACCGATTATATTGAGCTCCTGATGTCCTCTGTCAGCACGATTATCAATGCAATTACTTATATTCTGACAGCATTCGTTGCAATTTCATTGATTGTATCGTCCATCATGATTGGTATCATTACCTACATCTCCGTTTTGGAGCGTACCAAGGAAATCGGTATTCTCCGTGCAATCGGTGCTTCCAAGAAGGATGTCAGCCGCGTATTTAACGCAGAAACCGTCATTGTCGGCTTTGTAGCCGGTATGCTCGGTATTATTGTTACCCTGCTGCTGAATATCCCGATTAACATTATTATCAGGAAATTAACGGATATTTCAAATATCGCTGCGCTTCCGGTAATCCCTGCAATCGTATTGGTTATTATCAGTATCCTGCTTACCTTTATCGGAGGTCTGATCCCTTCCAAGATTGCCGCAAAAAAGGACCCGGTCACCGCATTGCGAAGCGAATAATCCCGGCTCTGCCAACTGCCGGAACAAAACAGGAGCTGTCGCACGAAGTAATTCGTGCGACAGCTCCCGGTTTTTGTTCCATCTAATCAGGGGTTTTCCTGCTCTTTTGGATTGGTTTTATTTAATTGCCTTTCCGATATGTTTATCCAATCTCCATTTAGGTGCAATACCATCATCAGCCCAATATTCATCAACTGCTGCAATTTTATCATCAATAACTTTAATGAAAGATGTCACATGAAATGATAGTTCCTGATTTTGGGAATATACATGAGTTACTGTCACAAATATATCGTTTATTTTTTCAACTCTTTCTAACTCACCATTCCAGTTGCCCGGATATTCGCAATTTGCAATAATAAACTCATCTACGTTAAAATGTTCATTCGTACAATGCCAATTTATATAAGCGTTCTCGTCAAAATAACCTCTGATATTATCTGCATTTTGTTCTAAAACATCTTTCCAAAATTCGCATATATTCATACATTTTCATCGTTCCTCTCAGAAGCTTAGCCTTCTTTCTTTACTTGTCAGCTGCCGGGGCATCCGTGACCTTAATGGTTTTCCCTGCCATTACCTTACCAACGTCCTCTTTCAGCTGTTTGAAAACGTCCTCGTCTACAAAATACTTCGGACAATCCTTATGCGTAATGTCATAGTGACGAATCACGTTCTTCGTCTTCAAATCATACTTATCGCACAGGGCAGCAATCAGGGAAACCAAAGACTGATAGGTCTTTGCCGTCATGGAGCCGTCCTCGCTCGTATGGCAATATTCAATGGAGATGCCATATTCATTGTACGCCATTGCCGCACAGGCAATTTCCGTTGTGGGAATCAACTGGTAAATTGTACCGTCCGTATCAATGATAAAATGCACGCTCTCCGCACTGTCCTTCTTGTCCTTCAGCGACTCGTAATAATCTCTCTTTTCGGATGCCGTCATCCCCGGGACGCCGGTATAATGAAGAACGATATTCGCAACCTTTTCCATTTCAATACCGGAACGGGAAAATTCACTTACTGTCAGAAGCGCATCCTTCACTTTGTAATCGCCTGCCTTCTTGAGCATCCCATCCCCATGGGAACTGAAAATGGCGGAAATCACTTTAATAATCAACAGCAGAACCAAAATAACAATCAACGCAAATCCGGCAAGAATACCGATTTTCTTCATCTTGCGCTGGCGTGCTCTTTTGCGCCTCCACTGCTCCTTTGTCAATACTGCCATGGTTTTCCTCCTACTTATCGTCTACGCTGTAGTTTGGAGCCTCCTTCGTAATATGAATGTCGTGAGGATGGCTCTCCTTAAGAGAAGCAGCAGAAATCTTTACGAAGCGGGCATTTTCCTTCAACATCGGGATATTTGCTGCACCGCAGTAGCCCATACCGGAACGAAGTCCGCCGAGAAGCTGAAATACCGTATCTTCTACAAAGCCCTTATATGCCACACGACCTTCTACACCTTCCGGAACAAGCTTCTTGGCATCGCTCTGGAAGTAACGATCCTTACTGCCGTTCTCCATTGCGGCAATGGAACCCATACCACGATATACCTTGTATTTTCTCCCCTGATAGAGTTCATAGGTTCCGGGGCTTTCCTCACAGCCTGCAAACAGGGAGCCCATCATACATACATCCGCACCGGCAGCCAATGCCTTTGTAATATCGCCGGAGTACTTAATACCGCCGTCTGCGATAATCGGAATATCGTATTTCTTAGCAGCCTCATAGGCGCTCATAATTGCGGTAATCTGCGGAACACCGATACCTGCAACAACTCGGGTAGTACAGATGGAACCGGGACCGATACCAATCTTTACACAGTTGACGCCCGCCTTAATCAAAGCCTCGGTACCTTCACCGGTCGCTACGTTGCCTGCAATAATCTGAAGATCCGGATACGCGTCACGAATCATGCGAACAACCTTCAATACGTTAGCGGAGTGTCCGTGAGCCGTATCGATAACGATAGCGTCAACCTTTGCCTTAACCAATGCATCAATACGATCAAGAACATTTGCAGTGATTCCGACAGCCGCCGCGCAGAGAAGCCTTCCCTGGGAATCCTTTGCAGCAAGCGGATACTTGATTGCCTTCTCAATATCTTTAATGGTAATGAGCCCCTTCAGATTGCCCTCGCTGTCAACAATCGGAAGCTTTTCCTTTCTTGCAGCTGCAAGAATCTTCTTTGCTTCTTCCAGAGTAACCCCTTCGGGTGCGGTTATCAGACCTTCGCCGGTCATGGACTCGCTGATTTTCTTGGTAAAATCGGTCTCGAACTTCAAATCACGGTTGGTAATGATACCGACAAGCTTTCTGCCCTCGGTAATCGGCACGCCGCTGATACGGTATTTGCCCATCAACTCGTCGGCATCGTGCAGCGTGTGGTTAGGGGAAAGGGAGAACGGATCGCTGATAACGCCATTCTCGGAACGCTTAACCTTATCTACCTCTTCTGCCTGCGCTTCAATCGACATATTCTTGTGGATAACGCCGATACCGCCCTGTCTTGCCATTGCAATAGCCATACGGTGCTCCGTAACCGTATCCATGCCCGCACTCATAAGCGGAATATTCAAACTGATTGTTTTTGTCAAACGTGTTGCAAGATTTACCTGATTCGGAATAACCTCCGAAAATGCAGGCACCAGTAACACGTCGTCAAAGGTGATTCCATCTCCAATAATTGCAGCCATATGAATTCCTCCTGATGTTTATATATTTTTGCCCTGCCAATGGTTCCTTCCGCACATGCGGTTTTCCCCCCCGGCGTGCAAATATGAACTGGTTTAGTACTCCATTACCTTCCTGGGAGCCTTACTCTTCATAAGGTTAATCAACTCCTGATTCGGCTCGAAACGAATCGCCTCAATTCCTGCCTCTGCCTTATGAATAATCACAAATACCTTATGTCCTTCTCCCTCAATGAGGGAAGAATAATCTCTGGGTTTCAGATTCAAATGCTTGTAACCGTCCAGAGAATGGGAGTTCTCCGGAGCCACCATATCTACATGCTCAAAATCAATGCGGTAGCCGTGCTTCCTTGTCTCGCCGCCCAAAATCCGGTCAAAATCCAACTGCCCGTCACAGAATACATACTCGTAAGTAACGTCGAATCTCGGCCACATAAAGTAGGTCAGGAAACCTGCCGCTACCGCCAAAAGCATTACAAAATTCACTGCAACGCCAATCAGCGCAAGCAACACCGTAAGAGCAACCAAACCGCCCTTAGCCATTGCACCGCCCATCGTTGCGCGCCGCCGTACAACGCACTCACCGTAGCATCCTTCCATCTTCATAGGTATTGTCCCTCCCCTTTTCGTACTTTCCTTTTGTGATTCATCCTGTCGCTGTCAGCAGAAGCATTCGGGCAATCGCAGTTGCAGACTCCAGTGCACATCGCAGACTTTTCACCGGGTCTGCAATTCCTGCCGCCAGCATATCACAATAGTTTCCGTTTACAACATCAAATCCGATGTTTTCCGGGCTTCTTCTGATTTGCTCCGCAATCTCTTCCCCCGAATATCCGGCATTTGCGGCAATTCGGACAACCGGAGCCCTAAGCGCCCTTGCGACAATCTGAGCTCCCCATGCCTCCTCTTCCGAATAACGCCGGAAGCTCTTATCTATACATTCCGCAGCACGAAGATACGCAACTCCTCCGCCTGCAATAATGCCCTCCTCCATTGCTGCCCTTGCAGCTGCCAGAGCGTCGGAAAACCGGCATTTCCGTTCCCGCCGTTCTGCCTCCGTCGGCGCTCCTACGCAAATCCTCACGGCTCCGCCGCTCAGCTTCGCAATCTGTTCCTTTCTGTGTTCCCGAAGCGACGGTTCGGTTGCCTCCGCCTGCTGTTTTCTCAACAGGAAAATGCGTTCGGAAATCTTTTCCTTTGCTCCCTTACCGCCGACAATCCGCATCGTTTCCTTATCCGTCCGAATCAGTTCGGCACGTCCGAGCATCGCGGATGTCACTTCTTTCCAATGCACACCCGCGGTTTCGGAAATCACGCTTCCGCCGGTCAGCACCGCCAAATCTTCTAACAGTTCCCGTCCCTGATTTGCAAATTCAGGCGCCTTCACCGCAACCGACTGCAAAATTCCCTGCCGGTGATTATGCAAAAGAAACGTAAGGGCTTCTTCGGAAATCTCCTGACAAATGACGGCAATGCCGCTGCCGGTATTTACAATCTGCTCCAGAACCGGCTCCAAATCCTTTTCGGTTCGGATTGGCACATCCGTCAGAAGGATATAGGGCTCCTTAAGTACCGATTCCGTTCTGCCGGGGTCGGTAGTCATATAGGGACTCAGAAATCCGCTGAGTACCTCCGCGCCCTCGGTTTGAATCAGTTTCGTCCGATTGCGCTCCGACATTTCAACGGTGATAACGCCCTCCCCCGAGACCATCTGCATCGCCTCGGCAACCATTTGCCCGATACGAAGCTCTCCGGATGCAGACGCCGCCACGTCAGAAATCCTATGTACGGATGCTATCGGTCGGGTATGCGCCAGAAGCTGTTCCCCTGCAAGCTCCGCTGCCTTATCCATGCCCCTGCAAACAGGTACCGGATTCACATCCGCAGCCAAAAGCTTTCTGCCCTCACGGAGCATCGCCGATGCAAGTACCGCAAAGGTGGTTGCCCCGCCTCCGGCTGTACGCCTCAGCTTCTCCGCCATGTCACAAAAACATCGTACTCCCGGATTGGCCTTCTGTTCCGTTTGCAAACATGCCGCCGCAACCTCCGCCCCGCTATGACTGACTCTCGGAGCTCCAAAAGCCTGTTCAAGTATCACGCCCCGTCCCAACGGTCCGTAGGTTACCTGCATCGTATCGGTCAGTACGGTAATCCCTTGAATCAAGGATTTTCCTGCTGTAGCATTGCACGGAATCTGCCTTGCCATATGCCTTCTTTCCCGGATTTTCCGAAATTAACTTTTCTTCTTGCCGCCCTCCTCAACAAAGAGGCTGTTGGTCTTTTGTACGGCTCGAATCAAAGCATCCTTGGAATTCTTCCAGGGTGCGTCGGCATTTCGATAATCAAACTTGTCGGTAAACCATTCCAGGTCGTCCCGAACGCGCTTGAAATTCGTCAGCATACGTTCATTCAGAACACGCAGGAATTCCTCCTGCCATTTTCCGCTCAGTTCTTTGCCTGCCATGGAATGCAGCTCGGCATAATGCTTCATGCAAAATCCCTTGCTGGCAGCAAATTTCTTGCGGAAATCCTCCTCTGCCTGATACAATACAAAAATGGTTGCCAGGTAGCGGTTATAGGAACGCTCCATCCGCTTACATACGTAGCAGGACTTCTGCTGATCCGTCAAATAATCGTAAAGGGCATCGCCGCCTTCACTCTTCTTGAAAATCCCGCCGCTCCTCGGCTTAGAGGCGGATAATTTCTCCATCTCCTTCATCTGACGATCCATATAGGTAAGCATCATCAGTCCCATACCCAGACGGTTCTGATTCTTGTACATCATCGGCAGATGCTTCTCACAGAAACCGATTTTGTCCGTCTCCATACGGACGTCGTCTTCCATATAGCTGGCGCCCATAACAAAGTCAACGGCGTCGTCCTGGAGTTTATTGTACATCTGGCAAACGGGGCATTCGCAATCTGCATCAAATGCCTCATTTACCGGAATCGTATAGAGCACTTCTCTCATTGGTTTTCCCTCTATGCGGGCTTGTAACCGCTCTTCTGCGAAGCAATCCGGTTAAATACCAGATGCTCATCCGTCGTGTCCTTGTAATCCACACAGAAATAACCGTTTCTGAGGAACTGGAAGCTGTCGTAAGCCTTTGCGTCCTGAATGGCAGGCTCTGCAAAGCCCTCCGCAATCTCGATGGAATTCGGATTGATATTCATCGTTCCGTCTTCGTTATAAACGCCCTTTTCCTCGTCAATCAGATTCTCGTAAAGTCTTGCCGTTACCGAAACAGCTTCGTTTGCATTTACCCAGTGAATGGTTCCCTTCACCTTACGCCCGGTAAATCCGGTGCCGCATTTGGTTGC
Source organism: Lachnoclostridium sp. UBA7482 (assembly GCA_002479645.1). Lineage (GTDB taxonomy): Bacteria > Bacillota > Clostridia > Lachnospirales > Lachnospiraceae > ISDg. The sequence continues at coordinate 19,963 of DLOO01000031.1, forward strand.
GGGGTCGTAGGTTGCATGAACCGCGATTACCTTGCCGTTTTCGTCCGTATCATAACCGGTACAGGTTACGAAATAAGCATTCATCAGACGAACCTCGTTGCCGGGGAACAAACGGAAATACTTCTTCGGCGGCTCAACCATAAAGTCGTCCTGCTCGATATACAATTCTCTGCCGAAAGCAACCTGACGGCTACCCATCTCGGGAACCTCGGGATTGTTCTGAACCTCAACAAGCTCAGACTGTCCTTCCGGATAATTGTCAATAATCAGCTTCAGCGGGCGGAGAACTGCCATCATGCGTGCACGCTTCAGCTTCAAATCCTCACGGATGCAATATTCAAGCATTGCATAATCCACGGAGCTGTTGCTTTTGGAAACACCGCAGAGTTCCATGAAGAGCTTCAGAGATTCCGGCGTAAAGCCTCTTCTTCTGAGTGCGGCAATCGTAACCAAACGGGGGTCATCCCAACCATCAACAATCCCGTCCTCAACCAGTCTCTTAATATATCTCTTACCGGTTACCACATTAGTAAGATACATTTTTGCAAATTCAATCTGTCTGGGCGGCTGCGGATATTCCAGTTCCGTTACAACCCAGTCATACAACGGTCTGTGATCCTCAAATTCCAGTGTACAGATGGAGTGGCTGACGCCCTCAAGCGCATCCTCAATCGGATGGGCAAAATCGTACATCGGGTAAATGCACCACGTATCTCCGGTGTTATGATGCGTCATGCGAGCCACACGGTAAATAACCGGATCTCTCATGTTTATGTTCGGAGAGCTCATGTCAATCTTTGCACGAAGCACCTTCGTACCGTCCTCAAACTCGCCGTTCTTCATTCCCTCAAACAATGCAAGGTTCTCTTCTACGGAACGGTCACGGTACGGGCTGTTCCTGCCCGGCTCAGTCAGGGTACCGCGGTACTCTCTGATCTGCTCCGCAGTCAAATCACATACGAATGCCTTGCCTTTCTTAATCAGAAATACCGCAGCTTCGTACATCTTATCAAAATAATTGGATGCAAAAAAGAGACGGTCTTCAAAGTCAGCACCCAGCCAGCGCACGTCCTTTGCAATGGACTCGACAAACTCTGTTTTTTCTTTGGTAGGGTTCGTGTCGTCAAAACGAAGGTTAAACTGACCGTTATACTTTTTCGCAAGACCGTAATTCAGTAATATGGACTTAGCATGTCCGATATGCAAATATCCGTTAGGTTCCGGAGGGAAACGAGTAATGACATGGTCGTACTTCCCTTCCTCCAAATCCTTATCAATCATCACTTCAATGAAATTTCTGGAGACAGTCTCCTCTGTTGTGGTTTCTGAAGTCAAATTCTTCTCTTCCATCACAGCAATCCTCCTGGTTTCGTGTTGCTTTCGGTAAAAAAGGTAAAACTCCACCTTTTATCATATTTGAACTATTATAGCACAACTCTTTCTTAAAGAAAAGAGGGAAAAACAGAAAATTATGTGTTTCTTTTCCCTAGGAAATTCCTAGGGAATTTTCTAGGGAACAACAAAAACATTCCCGTACCGGTCGAATTCACGTCCGGTACGGGAATGTAATGCACTTCTTCATAATTATTGGAATTTGTCATCGGAAAACACGCTGCTCAAGGACCCGCTTTTACCGCTTCCGCCCATTTCGGATGCCGCGGCAGCGGATTCACCTTTCTTCTTTGAACCGAGGTCAATCGGCTGAACCGGCTTTGGGGTACCGTACCTTTTCTCCAGCTGATCGAGTTCCTCCTGTTCCGGTGATTTAATCTCCATATTCAATATATTTTCCAGGTCTTCTTCTTCCGTCTTCTGCCGGCGCTTCTTTCTCTTCCACAAAAATATGCCGGCAACAATTGCCGCAATCAGGAGAATCCCAATCACGATTATCCAAAAGGTCTTAATGAGAAAGCCGACAATGTGAAAACCGGAAGCATACAACACCGCCAATATAGCAATAATCAGCAATACCGATACTCCACTGCCGCCGGGGGCACCGCTGCCGCCTCTTCCTCCATGTTCCATGATAATGCTCCTTTATTTGTTTAACAGCAAATTCCAGACTGCCTGCTGCCTGCCCATCATATTGGTGTAGGCTTCGCCATGCTGATAAAGAACTCCCTCTTTATCGCCTGCTTCCAAGCCTTCCCCGCGAATCCAGTCCAGAATCTCCGCCTTGCCGGACGACAGGCCTTCCTTCTCGTAGATTGCCTCCAAAATCAGCCACAAACGCATCTGCTTTGCAGACTCATCCTTCATATACTTCTCGAACTCGGCCTCTGTCGTATGGTATGCTTCGTATATGTCGGAAAACTGATACTCACCGTTATAATTCATATAGTTTTCCTCATTGTATTCATACATATACTTTGCATAGAAACGCAACCGTTCCTCAATATCCTTACGAAGCTCCTCCCGGTCCTGTACCTTACAGTTTTCCAGCAAATACTTCTGAACATACGCCTTCGGCTCTTCTTTTTCGGGGATTTCAATGCTGCGGTAGTCGCAAAGCTCCACAGCCTTCAACACATCCGATCCGCTGATTTTACCATTCTGATCCATTCCTTTACTGAAATATTTTGAAAAATCATGCCATCCGCGCTGCTCCAGCGTCTCAGTATCCGATGGCTTCGGCACATCCTTTTTTCTTACCTGTTGACCGATTACCATAACAAGAACGGCAAATAAAGCACAAGCGACAACAATCCCGATAATCATTATCGTATCTCTTTTTGTAAATTCCGTTGTTCCATTTTTCTTTTTTGCCACGTTTCTTTCCTCTCTTTACGAATGTCTCCGCTTATTTGTACTTGCGGTAGACCTGATAGTACAACTCGGTACGTCCCTCTTCTCCCGTAATATGCGCAAGTGTCTGCGTCAACGGACGATTTTTTATCAGCAAATCCACAAGCTCCGGACGATACAGGGTACCCTTGCCTTGGACGAATTCCTCCAACAGCTCATCAAAGGATTTGCCCGGCATATAATTTCTGCCCAGGCGATCCGTTCCGGCATCCATACAATCGCAAATGGTGAGAATGTCGATCATAATGCGGTATTTGGATGCGGTATTATCAAATGCAGTCGGATATCCGCTCTTTCCGTCATAACTCTTATGATGTCCCAACGCAATCTCTGCATAAGAAGCAAGCTTTTCGTTTCGATTCAGAATCTCATAGCTCCACTTCGGATGAAGACGGATGTAGGAATATTCCATATCCGTCAGACGGCGAATCTGCGTATTGATAATATTAGCAATCAGAATCTTACCGATATCATGCACTCTGGCGGAATAATGAAGCATGTGGCGAAGCTCTTCCTTTCTGGTGAGCACCTCCCAGTCCTCCTTTACCCCAAGAACCTCGCGGAACAATTCCGGATGCTCCTGTACCACCGGTTCAAGAACCAGATCGCACAATTTCGCTGTCATTACTGCGTGAATCAGAGTGGACACCTGACGGCTGATAACCATGCAGTCGATAAACTCAAGCGCAACCGCCTCGTCCTCAATAAAAGGGATCAGGTCATAGAGCACATGATACAATGTCTGATCAAGATAATCCTTGCAGGCACACTCTCTCGGAATCGTTTCTATGTAAGATTTAATCTCATACAGAAGATTTGCGAAATGCTGTGTTTTCTTAATCCCATCCCCCTTCCAGCTGCGAATCATTTCAAGCATCGGTCTGGCGGCATAACGTATCATATCAAAGATCGTATTCTCTGTTTTTTCTTTCCATTCGGGCGTCGAATAATCCACATCCCTGCTCACCTGATTCCAGTAACTGCGCAGCAGCACGTACGCTTCCTCTGCCGGAATCTGCTCCGTATGGTAGGCATAAACAATATAACCCACATAGGTCTTCAAATCACGCTCGCCCTCCGTCAGATTCTTCTGTTCCAGAAATCCGAGCGGCAATGCGGGACCGATTCCCTTTTTCTTGTCCTCTTCCAGCTGGTTCCAGTAAAGAGCAGCCTTAAACATAACGTCCCGACCCATTTTTTCGGAGGATTTTTCAAGCTGTGCCCATACGTCATCAGAGAAATATTTGCGATACTTGCGCACCTTGGAGAGTTTGTTAAAATACTGAATCAGATAGTTGACATTCGGCTCGAACTTCTGACTCTCCATCTCATACTCGCGTTCAATGGTAGCCGCCACATGCTGAACGTCCTTTACGAATTCTTCATCGGAGGAATGCATCTTACGCAAATGGTCAATCTGGTCAACATAATTGGAAATCCAGTCTGCCTGCTCCTTTCCGAGCTTTTGCAGCTCGCCCTCTACATTGAGGAACGGGCTGTTGGAAAATGCGTATTTGCAGGAGCGCTCATAATATTCATTCCCGCCCTTCTGGAAATAGTCCCAGAGCTTGATAAACATCTGACTTCCCAGAACATCGTCGGACATAACGTTCATAAAATAATCATACGCCCCGAGATAGATCTGCTCCGCCTTCTCTTCGTCGATGTTTTCCTTACCCTCAAGAATCGGACGAATAAAGGTTTCCAGTTCCTGCTCGGTAACGCGGTAATACTCGCGGATAATCTCAGACTTTTTCTGCAGTCTCGCAAGCCAGTCTGCCTTGTCGCTGCTGCTCAGAATCTCCTGATCCAGAGAGTCCACCTCTTCCAGTCGTTTTTTGTAATCACTGTAAAGTTCCGAAATCGATTCTGCCATAATCTCCTCCTGTCACACTCCCCGTTATTCCTTGCTTTCTCCGTAAAGAAGCTTATGATCGTAAAATGCGGAATTCTTCGATAATTCCTTATTCAGCTTTTCGAGTCCCATTTCCTCTAAAAGCGTCGGTGTTTCCGAGTACAAATTGGTACCAAGACCAAGACGGTCACCCGGTATCGTCGCTCCCATCGCAGCAAGAGTCGTCGGGAACAAATCCATCGGCGTCATCTTTCTTGTCTTCTCGAGCGTATAGGAAACCGCTCCGTTTAAGATTGCCAGGTACTGGCGGCGCTGATATTCTTCCCGGTATCCCGGAAGCTTCTGCACATACTCTCCGTCCATGGTCGGATGGTCGCCCACAAGAACCACGGTTGTATTTTCATAAAAATCCTGTTCCTTAAGCCAGCCGATAAACTCCATGACCTGCCGATCCGAGCAGGCAATGACGTCGGAATACTGATCATCGTATGTATGCTTGCACAACTTACATGCATACCCGCCCGTGCGGTGCGTATCCATTGTCATCAGCGTAAGGGCAAACGGCCGGTCACCCTCCGCAAGCTTTGTCAGCTCTTCTTTCGCAAATTGGAAGAGATACAGGTCTTCGTATCCCCACCACACATAATAATCCTCCGACGGAAGTCTCTTCTGATCTCTCGCCGCGTAATAGTCAAGAATCTCGTATCCGCCATGGGAGGCAAGATAGACGTCCGTTCCGCTGAAATGACCGTCGGAGCCGATAACCATCATTTGCTTATATCCTTCCTTTTCAAGGATATTCCCAATGCTGTACGCCCCCGGCAGAAATGTAGTGTAGCCCTTTCCCATCGCGTTGCGCCCAATCGGAATAGACAGCGGAATTCCCGAGGTCTGCGCCACCAGGGAAGCCATTGTCCATGTCGTTGCCGTCGTGCTGACAACACCGTTTAATACGGTATCGTTACCGTAGGCAAAATCCGTCTCCGTAAGAGACAGTTCGGTTAGACCCGGCAGAAGATTATCCGCTGAAATTCCACCGTGTTCCTTATCCGTAAACGACAGCTCCATAGACTCCAGATAAATGTATATCAGGTTTCGCTTCTTTTCCGGAAATGTTACCGCCACCTTTTCGGGGTCAACATACTTTTCCTCATAAATCTTCGTTTTCACTAGCTGACCGTATACATATTGTACCATGTCCATGTGAATCAGAAGAATCCCGAAGCAAATCAGAAACAGCACCGCGGCGCCGCCGACATACCATTTGTCCGCATTTGCCTTCTTCTCTGTCTGACGCTTCTTTGCCGCATGGTTCCAAATCACGTAAAACAATCCCGTAACCACACCGGCTAAGGACAGTGCGGCAACCGTATCCAGCAGAATAATTCCGAGGTATCCCCCCCACTCTGTTCCTTCCAGCGGAACCTTCATCCAAAATACAATTGTCGGCAAATCCATCTGCGGCAGATTTTTCATCAGCCACAGATACGTAAGCAGACTTACAAATGCCATATACAGCATCAAAAAGCCCGCAATCACTTTCTTTCGTTTTTTCATCATTTTCCTTACACTCACAGGCCGAAATCAGCCAAATCCCTTACTAAAATAATATTCCATTCACTATCCGAATAATAAAACAAATAATCATCCTTTAATGTCGTACTGCCCTCCGAGCCCTTTACCTTCGTATATACGGTAATTACATAGGCTTTTTCAATATCATAGTCGCCGTAGGACCAGAATTTCAGTAGAAATGTTTCTTTCAGCTCTTCCAATTCCCGTTTTGAATCCAGCTTTTTTTTCACTTTATAGGTTTCATCAAGCGTCAAATCGTCTCCGCATTCCGCGAAAGCCTCACGAAAGTTTTCCGCCATAGTGTACAGGGAGTCCGCACCATAACTTTCAACAATATAAGAAACCGCATATGGCGGAAACGGATCGTCAATAAAAGAAGACTCATATACCGGAAACGGACCGTCATGGTTGACAACCCCTAAACAACTGGAATCCCATCGATACACCTTATCTAAAAGAATCTGCTCCTCCACGCTGTCCAGGGCGGACGTGAAATCAACCATTGAGAGAACTTTGATTTTATGAGGTCTGCCATCCAAAAAGGAAGCATATACGAAAACCGCAACCAGAATGCACAGGACTGCTGCCATGCATCCCCCGGCTTTCCGTTTCCTGCTCCATTTGCTTTTCCCTGCTCTTTTCGCCTTTTGCTCTTTTCGTTTTTTGCTCTTCCCCGCAGGCGGTTTTGAATCCATCGGTTCCGGGACCTCTGCAACTTCCGGCATTTCCCCTTCCGGCTCGGGAGCAGAAAAATCCAAAACCTTATCCACCCCGTCATACTCGAAATCCAGTTCACGAATATCAATATATCCGTCTTCTCCCAAATCGGAAAATCTGTTATCAGCCACTTTAACACCCCCTAACTAATTGCGAAGCGTAATCCGCGGTGCTCCTTTAGCGGAAATGTAATCCGCTGTTATCGTTACGGTTCCGATGGACGGATCCTTCGGAATCTCATACATGATATCCAGCATAAACGCCTCGATAATCGAACGCAGAGCCCGTGCTCCCGTAGAACGTGCGAGCGCCATCTCTGCAATTTTATCGATGGCATCCGCATCGAACTCAAGCTTTACCTCATCCATCGCCAGAAGCTTCTGATACTGCTTCGTAATGGCATTTTTCGGCTCAACCAATATGCGCGCAAGGCTTTCCTTTGTCAGCCCCTGCAGGGAGAAAATCACCGGCAGCCGACCGAGAAACTCGGGAATCATTCCGTATTCACGCAAATCCTCCACAGCCACCTTAGCAAGCAGGTCGGGATCGTTGTCAAATGCATCCCGCAGCATGGAATTAAAGCCCATGCTTGAGGTCTTGGTCAGTCTCTGCTTAATCAGTTCCTCCAAATCCGGAAATGCACCGCCGCAGATAAACAGGATATTCCTGGTATTGATGGTTGTCATCGGAACCATCGCGTTCTTGCTTGTCGCACCAACCGGAACCTCAACATCCGCTCCCTCAAGAAGCTTCAAAAGTCCCTGCTGAACGCTCTCCCCGCTGACGTCGCGGCTGTTCGTATTTTTCTTCTTGGCAATCTTGTCGATCTCGTCGATAAATACGATACCGTGTTCGGCTCTTTCCACATCATTGTCGGCATTCTGCAAAAGCTTCGACAGCACGCTTTCTACATCATCGCCGATATAACCGGCTTCCGTAAGCGAGGTTGCGTCGGTAATGGCAAGCGGCACATTCATAAGTCTCGCCAGGGTCTGCACCAGATAGGTCTTTCCGCAACCGGTCGGCCCGATCATCAGCATATTGGACTTCTCGATGCGTACGTCATCCATAAACTGCGGAAGGTTCTGATTCTTCACACGCTTATAGTGGTTATATACCGCAACACTGATTACCTTTTTGGCTTTGTCCTGCCCTACAACATATTCGTCAAGTCTTTCCTTGATCTCATGCGGTGCGGGAAGCTCTGTGATATCCATAATATCTCCGGCCTCTCTCATTCCGCTTGCGGCATTTTCTTCCTTTTCCTTCTTTTTGGGTTTGATTTTGGGCTGATTTTGCATCATCCCGTCTCCCGGAAAGAGAAAATGAATATTTCCGGGCAGCTTATCCATACCGAAATCCTCCGGTTTCATTCCCAGATCCTCCGGGCGCATGGTGGAAACCATGTCGAAGGAACGCTGCAGGCAATCTTCGCACAGATACATATTCTGCGGAAGCTTCATCAGTTTCCCGACCTGACTTTCCGTACGTCTGCACATGGCACAGCAGTTTTCATACCCGTCCTTCTTTTCCTCGTCCATTTTTCGTTCTCCGTTTCTGTAACTCACTAATAGGCATTTTTGTTAATAAAGCCCGTAAAAATTGTCATAAATAATATCTTGATATCCAAAATAATCGTCCAGTTTTCAATATAATACAAATCGTACTCGATACGCTTGCTGACCGATGTGTCGCCGCGGAGCCCGTGCACCTGCGCCCATCCGGTGATACCGGGGCGTACCTGATGCTTAATCATATAGCGCGGAATCTCCTCACGGAACTTCTCTACAAAGAACGGCCGCTCCGGACGCGGTCCCACAAGGCTCATATCGCCCTTCAGGACATTAAAAATCTGCGGCAGCTCATCAAGACTCGTGTGCCGGATGAATTTGCCGACCTTTGTAACACGCTGATTGTCCTGACAGGACCACTCGTTCTTATCCTCTCCCGCCTTTGCTTCAACCATCGAACAGAACTTGTACATCTTAAACGGTTTGTTGTGAAGACCGACGCGCTCCTGACAATAAATGATTTTGCCTCCGGTTGTAATCTTGATGATAAGAGCAATCAGCAGCATCGGAATCGAAAATACCGCCAGCGCCAGCAATGCGCCGAGAAGGTCAACGGTTCTCTTTACAATTCGGTTACCAAGCGTCGCCAGCGGAACATTGCGGATATTGATAACCGGCAGACCGAAGAAGTCTTCCATAACCGGAATCGTCGGAATAATATGATTATAGTCCGGAATAAACTTGGTATGGGTACCTGATTTTTCGCAAATAGCAACCACACGGCGCAGCTTATAATAATCATTGATCCGAAGAGAAATGATAATCTCCTCGAAACGGTTCTGTGCCAGAATTCCCTCCAGCTCGCTGATATTGCCGAGTACCGGAATACCGTTATATACGAAGCCCTTTTCCTTTTCGTCATCGATAATTCCGTGAATAAAGAAGCCCCACTGCGGATTGGCTTTAATTCGGTCGATATATCCTCTTGCCGCAGCGCTATAGCCGATCATAACGACATGCTTCAGGTTAATGCCCTTGGAACGCAGCGTCTGCAGGATATAGTTAAACAAGTGCCGGAAGCTGAGTCCCAGGGTAATATTGATAAGAAAGAACAGAGAGAAGAAGTGTCGGGAAATATCCAGCTCCTTCATATAGAACAAAACAAATGCGAAGAACAGGAGTCCCATGATATTTGCTTTTACGAAATTCCAGACCTCGAGTTTCTTTCTTCTCTTCAGATCATACAAACCGCATTTGGAAAAAATATAGAGATATCCGGGAATCACCGCAACCAGGTATCTGAGGTATACTCCGAGGGGATAAAACTGTTCATTTTTTCCTAACGCAAAAATGCCCACCTTCGACAAAACGCCGAAACGCAGGCCATAAGACAAAATGTAGGCAATGGCAATCAAAAACGCATCTGCAATAATCTGCACGGTGCTGATTGCTTTTTGATTATCGTGATTCATATCCACCTCATATTGACCAGATAATATATTTCTCTTAATAATACATGATTTTTTGTCAAAATTCAATGTTAAATTTGTGAACAAGCTCTGACCGAAAAATCAAAAACCGGAAACTCATCACAATTCTGACACAAGCTTATGCTAAACTGTACGTATTCATTAAAAAACGGGAGGAAAAATCCGTGACAATAAAAAAACTAATCCGGGGGCTTCTCGTCCTCTGTTTTGCTTGTGGTCTTCTTCTCTGCTTTCTGCTGCTGAAAGAGCCTTCCCTGTTGAAGAAAAAAGGGAACGGTAACAGACCCTCTCAGGAAGAGGTTTCCACGAAACCGGGCAAGGAAAACGGACAGCACACATCCGATACATCGCTGCAGTTCGGTACTACCGGCCCGCTTGCACAGACGGATGAGGCTGCTGTCATCTTCCGCGACGATGTGGAAATCGCAGAGCTTGCCGACCGACTGCTTCCCTCCATGGTTTCCGTTGAAGCCACTGTGATTACTACGAATATTTTCGGCGAAAAAACCGAGTCTCATACCCAAGGCTCCGGCGTCATTTACGAAAAAAATGCATCTGCCCTCTGTATCGTCACCAATCATCACGTCATTGAGGGCGCGGTTTCTGTGACCGTAACCTTAGCAGACGGAACGACCCATCCGGCAATTCTTCGCAGCTCGGACTTTGCGGCAGACCTTGCGGTTCTCGAACTGGCATTGAGTGAGCTGACTCCCGATACCGTCTCGAAAATTGCTGCTATTCCGCTTGCAGATAATGCTCCGGTCACGCCGGGGGAGATGGTTATTGCCATTGGCAATGCACTCGGAAAAGGGACTTCCGTAACCGTCGGCTATGTCAGCGCCACCAACCGCGAGATTACAACCAGCAGCGGCATTGTTATGAAGCTGATTCAGACCGACGCCGCCATCAATCCCGGAAACAGCGGCGGCGCCCTCATTAACCTGAAAGGGGAACTGATTGGAATTAACTCCGCAAAACTCAGCGCCGTAGCCGTAGAAGGTATGGGATTTGCCATTCCTGCATCCTCTGCCGTTCCGATTATTGCAGAGCTTGGCACTCTCGGCGAGGTTCCGGAGGGCGAACAGGGATATCTCGGCGTCCGAATTACCACCATCACGTCCGCCATGTCGAAGGAATACGATATGCCGGTCGGCGTCTGCATTGAAGAGGTTCTCCGCGGCGGCGCAGCCGATC
>DLOO01000031.1:31118-41064 GCA_002479645.1 Lachnoclostridium sp. UBA7482
AGCTTCTGTATGTATAAAGCTGCATTGTCAATACCGAGCAGTTATCGGTACGGATTACCGCCTATCGCAAGGGAACCACGATTCAGTTGACCGTACGCAGAAGAATCGAAGGCGAGTACACCGAGCTTACCGTTCCCGTAACGTTAATCGGCCGCGAGGAAATGGATGCCATAACCGAATAGCCGCATAAAATAAATATTGCCCCTTATTTTTCTGCCTGCACTTACCGTCTTAAACAGTAGGAGCAAGTAGAAAAAACAAGGGGCATTTTCCTGTTTCTCTTATTCACTTTCAGCTTTATACATACAGAAGCTGACCGAGCTTTCGGACAATTCCTGTTTTCCAGAACCCGTTTTTCAATAGAATCTGCCGTTTTTTTATCGGCGAGCTGCCTTCGAGCGAACGATAGGACATTAAGGTCTGAATTTGCTCGGGCGACAATTCCTCCCAATAGAGTTCCCCGAACGCTTCTGCCTGCCGATAGGTTTTACGCAGCGCCTGCGCAATCGCTTCTTTTTGCGTTGCCTGCTTTGCCACGGAACAGATGCTTGTGAAATCCTTTGCGCCCTCCACATTGTGCTCATGTCTGCGGTAAAGAATCTGCGGAGTTCTTACAAAACCGATTTTACCAAAGCACGATGCAACCAGCGCAATCCACCAGTCATGCATAATTGTTCCTTCGGGAATGACCGCAAGCTTATCGAGAAGCGCCCGATTGCCCATCATGGTACACCCGGTCACCGTATTTTGCACCAACTGTTTTGCAAAGGTACGCCCGCTGCCCTCAAGCTTCTGATATGCACACAACGAAGGCTCCAGCAAATTCCCGTTGACATCCACAACCGTCAAATCGGTATGCACCGCTAACGGGCAGTTCCTGCCGTATTTTTCTTCCATGCATTTCATCGCACGCAGGGTTGTCTCCACCTTCTTCGGCAGCCAGACGTCATCCTGATCGGCAAACATAACATACTCTCCCGTTACAAGCGGCAGCATCCCGTAAAAATTCGCTGCGGCACTGCCGGAATTGCTCTCATTTTTTCGTATTGTAATCTGCTCCGGAAAGCGCGCTGCATAATCGGACAAAATCTCCCAGGTAGCATCCTTCGAGCCGTCATCGCAAACGTACAGGTGCCAGTCCCGGTTTGTCTGTCCGAGAATGGAATCCAGCTGTTCTGCCAGAAATGCCTCCCCCTGATAGGCTGCCATCAAAATGTCAATCCCCACAAGCTCCTCCTTCTGCCTGCTGCGGAATCTCCTTTTCACAGAAAGACAACGCAGATGCAATTACCTTGTCCATATCATAATACCGGTATTCTCCAAGCCGCCCGCCAAATACCACCTTCGGCTCCTTTCCCGCAAGCTCACGATATTCGGCATAGAGCGCCTGATTTTCTTCGTTGTTAATCGGGTAATACGGTTCTTCTCCAACCCTCCACTCCGCCGGATACTCCCGCGAAATTACGGTCTTCGGCTGTTTTCCAAACACAAAATGCTTGTGCTCAATAATGCGGGTATAAGGAACCTCGCGCTCGGTATAATTCACTACCGCATTTCCCTGATAATTATCGGTATCCAGCGTTTCATGTTCAAAGGAAACCATACGATACTGAAGCACTCCCCGCGAATACGCAAAATACTCGTCAATCGCACCGGTATAAATTACCTTCTCGGCAAGGCTGTCATAGGCTTCCTTTTCCCGCAGATAATCCACACCGAGACGAACCTCGACGCCTTCCAGCATACGCTCGATTAACTTCGTGTAACCCTCGGTCGGAATGCCCTGATAGCGGTCGTTAAAATAGTTATTATCGTAAGTGAATCGAAGCGGCAGTCTGCGAATGATAAATGCCGGAAGCTCGGTACAGGCTCTTCCCCACTGCTTCTCGGTATAGCCCTTTACAAGCTTTTCGTATACGTCCCGGCCGACAAGCGACAGCGCCTGCTCCTCGAGATTTTGCGGCTCGCCGATTTGCTCCTTTGCAATCTGCTCTGCAATCACTGCTTTTGCCTCTGCCGGCGTCTTGATTCCCCACATTTTGCTGAAGGTGTTCATATTAAACGGCAGGTTATACAGCTCGTCCCTGTAAACCGCTACCGGCGAATTTACGTAATGGTTGAAATCCGAAAACTGATTGACATAATCCCAGATTTTCTTATCGGACGTATGGAAGATATGCGCTCCGTACCAATGTACCGGAATCCCCTCTACTTCCTTGCAGTAAGCATTGCCTGCAATATGATTTCTGCGATCGATTACCAGACATTTCCTGCCCTGCCTTGTCATCTCATGTGCTACTACCGCACCGTAAAATCCTGCTCCGACAATCAAATAATCGTACATATTCTCTCCCCCCAAATACTCAGGTCAACTGTTTATCTTCTGCTCATAAATCGCAGCCACCTCGTCAACACTTCCGCCGGCAATCAGTTCCCCATGCTCCAACAGAATTGCTTTGTTGCACAGCGCCTTAACCTGCGAAATGGTATGCGATACAAACAGCACCGTAACACCCTTATCAAACATTGATTTTACCTTGTTCTCACTCTTTTTGCGGAACTTGGCGTCGCCGACAGAAAGAACCTCATCGAGAATCAGAATCTCCGGCTCCACAACGGTTGCAATGGAGAAGCCAAGTCGCGCGCGCATACCGGAGGAATAATTCTTAAGCGGTACATCCAGGAACTTACCAAGCTCGGAAAATTCCGCAATCTCCTGATATTTTTCATTCAGGAAGCTGCGGGAAAAACCAAGCACGGAACCGTACAGATAAATATTCTCCCTGCCGGTATACTGCATGTCAAAACCGGCTCCCAGCTCCAGAAGCGGGGCAATCTTACCGTTTACGCGAACCGAACCCTTCGTCGGCTTCAAAACGCCGGAAATTACCTTTAGCAGCGTGGATTTGCCCGCACCGTTTAAGCCCAGAATACCGATTCGGTCACCCTTCTCGACATGAAAGCTGATATTCTTCAATGCCCAGAATTCGTTGTACCGGATATCTCCTTTAATTTTCTTAATCAAAAAGGTCTTAAGGTCGTCAACCTTTTCTTCACTCAAATTAAAGCAAAGACTGACGTCCTTTACCTCAATGGCGTTTTTTGTCATTTTTACTCCATTCCGAAATGCATACAATGGGTGTTCCTCCACTGTCCTGTTCCGTCAAACCAAACAGGCATTTCTAAATATGCAGGATAAATTCGTCCTGCTTTCGGTAAAATACCGCAAAGCCGATAAACAAAGAAATCACGGCAAAGATGCAGCCGATCAGCATCGACTCCGCATCCAGTCCTATCCCGTCGATGACATTTCGACGCATATTATAAATCATCAGATACACCGGATTTACCTTCAAAATCCAGCCTGCGGTTGTCTTTTCAAGTACGCTGCTCTGATAGAAAATGGCGGAGCAGTACATCAAAAGCAAACAGAAAACGTTCCACAGATATTCAATATCGCGGAAGAATACATTGACCGTTGCAAGAATCATTCCCACGCCGACCGAGAACAGCAAAAGCACGATAATCGGAAGCAGGGATTCCAGCAAGTGCAGGGTAATCGGTACCTCCAAGCCCCGGATATACTTGTAATAAGCCATAACCACGACAAGATCAATCAGGGAAATCAAAAAGAGAATAAAGTTATAAAAAATCGTGGAAATCGGATACATGTACTTGGGTACATACACCTTCTTAATCATGGACGCATTGGCGCGAACGGAACGAAGCGCTTCCTTCGTTGTGTTTTGGAACAGCGTAAACATCAGACGTCCGGTCAGGATGTAGATGGAATACAGCGGTTCCTTTCCTCCAAAGAAATTGCCGAACACATAGGACAGAACCATCATGGTAAGAAGCGGCTCGATTAACGACCACAGGATACCGAGGAAGGAACGACGATACTTGAGTACAATTCCTTTCTTTACCAGCTCCATAAGCAGGAAACGGTATTTTATCATGGTTTTGAGCATTGCGGAAAAACGTCCGGCGGTTCCTTTTCCCATGGACAGCGGGAACATGCAAACCCGTACAAACAATTCCATTGTCCATGCGCAGAGTACAAAAGGAATCAGTGCGCACAGAAGCGTGTAAAGCATAATCCAGTGTGCATTGGTAATGGTCTGAAATATCTTAACCAGCCAGCCCTGCTCCAGAAACTGAACGGTCACGGGCAGTACAATCAATGCCGAAACGCTTCTCTTTCCCATCTCGGAGAAGATGGCAACGCCGGCAGCAAAAACCGCATATATTGTGTACAAAAGAACGGCCGAAACCACATACGACACCGGGGTATTCATAATCTTTTCGAGCATCGGACGTTCCATAATCGCAAAAACGACGAACCCGACCAAAACAGCAAGGGAAATCACTTTCGCAAAAGATTTGCCGGCAAAAGTATCGAGTTGTCTCGAAGCAAGCAGCATACCGGCAAAGAAAAACGGAATCTGGTACCATACCAAAAGCCAGTCCGGCAATACTTTGAAAACAAGAAGTACCGCGCAGACAAGCAGGCTTCCCATCGCTAATGCCATCATCGCCGCACGATTCCGGCTGATTTGAATTGCCTCGGAAAATGCCGAAAGTACAAACAGCGTCAGCAATAAAATCCCAATCGGATTCCGATACACTCCGGCTTCGCCGATTCCCATGCCGAACAAAAGCCGTAAAAGCAATACAAGAAGATATGCAGCGACTGCCGCGAACAGAAAACGCAGCTTGTACTTTGCATCTCTTTCCCGGTCCGCTCTCTCCTTCTCTTTGACCCCGAAATATAAGAAAATCCCGGGAAAACCAACTGCCGATACAACGCCGAACACACTGTTCAACAAATCGGAATGGCAGATCCAAACAGCCGCACACTGTCTAACAATCACACAAAAAACAGCGAGAAAACCGAAGCTGTTCCATGATGTGAATTTATCTTTCATGGCGCTAGTTCCTTTCTTCTTCAATCTGACGCACCAGTCGTTCACTGACGCCGCCCTCCGGACTATCAAAATGCTCTTTTAAGATATAGTCCGTATTTGCCATGCCGCACGCAGGCGACTTCAACTGACGGATAAGTTCCTCCATATCGGATGCGATTCCTCCCGGCATTCCTCGGTAGTCCCACGCGAATCCACGGTCAAAGGAATCCAAATCATATGCATACAAATACACCGGTTTACGAAGCAGCGCATACTCTACCGCAGAGCAGGAGTAATCGGTAATCAACGCCTCCGATGCAACATAAAGTCCTCTCACATCAAAATACGAGGTCACATTTACGCACCCCTCGGGCAGCTCCTGCATCCGCGGCGGTTTCTGCGGATGAAACCGAACAGCGAGGCAATACGCATCACCAAGCTCCCGTAAAAGCCGCTCGGCATCAAAGCGAACCATCAGAAGGTCATTTTCCGACGGCTCCGTACGGAAGGTCGGCGCATACAGAAGCATCTTCTTTCCCTGAAATTCCGGATGCTTCCGGTACAAGGTCTTCAATGCCTTTTTCTTCCTTTTTTCATCAAAATAAAAATCCATGAGCGGAATCCCGTTCGGGTCAATCAGCTCGGAATCCACACCGAATGCACCGGTATAAATCGGAACGATATGCTCCGCCGTCGTACAAATATAACGCACCTGACGCTTATTTCCCAGCAAAACGTATTTGCGCACCAGCGGGTCCGGCTCGGTATCGAGTCCGAAACGCTTAAATGCTCCCGCCCCGTGGAACAACTGATATACCTTCTTTTCCTCCGGTACCGGCATAAACCGCATCGGCAGGAAGTTATCGTTTAAGAAAACATATTCCGCAGTCTCCCAGTGGTACGGAACCTCGATTGCAAACTGAAGCAAGCCGCACAACCGGCGCACTGGAGACTTCGGACCCTTTTTGCCGTCCTTCGAGAGCATCTGCTTCTTTGAAAGAACCACTCTTTCCCCGTCCGGGCACTGCTTCCCCCATTCTTCATAAACAAAACGCAGATTCCCCTGGAACTTGCAGTCATGAATCATGAAAAACAAAGCCTTATTCTTTTTTACCGGAAAGATTCTCATTATCCGGAAAACAAGCCCGTACAGGCAATAGACAATTTCTCTCATCATGCACCTATGCCTCAATTTCCTCCTCAAGCGATACCAGCGCGATATCGTGGTTTGAAACACGCTTCTCCTCCGGCGGAAGCGTCATATAGTCGCCGTAGGAATATTTCAGGTAGCGGTCATACTCCTTCGGCGCCGGAAAATCAAATCCCTCAAAGGATAAAAGCACGCTCTTTTTCAGCCAGCGTACCGGAAATGCTCCATGATCGTAGTGTTCCCCCATACCGTCGTACAGATACTTCTTCGGCTTTCCGTAAAAACGCCGGAACGACTGATCCATCCGTTTTTCCCATGTATGCACCTTACTGTGTCTCAGCAGAAAATTCACAACGCAATTAAAGATTCCGTTTCTCTTTTCAGACTTTAATCCCGCCCAGCTCTTTGCGGTCATACCGCGAAAAAATTTCGTCTCGAGCAAATGCAGCTTCTGTCCCCATTTGCTGTCCGCAGTCTTATCATGTACGAAAATATCGAGCGTCACGCCCTTGTGCATCCCCTTCTGGGAAAGCGCAAACGAAGTTGCATAGGTGGTTCCCCTCCTGCGGATTTTGGGATTCGGATAATGGGCATGATCCTTTTTCCCGCGGTACTGGTAGACGTATTCCTCCGAAAGCTCCTCCCGAACAACCGCGTTAAAGCGCTCAAAATCCCCGCGAAGCATCATCAGATCCGCGTCGTCATCCCATGGAATAAAACCCTTGTGGCGTACTGCGCCTAAAAGAGTCCCGCCTCCGAGAAAATACGTGATATTATGCTTTTTGCAGATACGATCCACTTCAATCATCATCTCGAGAATCATATTCTGTAATTTCTTCAAATCCTGCCCGCTCAGGGAATTTTCATTCATATCCTGCTGCATTTGTTCCTCCTGACATGGGAAAGCTCCCTGTTTCAGCTGTTTTTATTCGTTATAAAGCAAAATTCTGCCTTTTACCCTGCCCTTTTCCTTATAACAGGCAAATGCTTCCGCTGCCCGGCTCATCGGGAATTTGGCATAAACCATCTGCGGGTCATACTTCATCTCGCCCGTTGCAAAATAATGCGCTGCCAGCTCCCACTCATCTCCGGGGAACGGTGCGTTTCCGGACATCCAGGAACCGGTTACCAGAAGCTCCTTACGATTCAGGTTCTCCCACTGTCTCTGGGTAAAGGTAAGATTTCCCTTCGGGGTTCCGATATAGCATACATGCGCTTTATTTGCCGCCAGCTCCATTGCCATAATCATGGTCTGCTCGGCGCCGACTGCTTCAAATACATAATCAAATCCCTTACCGCCGGTAAGCTCCATCGCCTTCTGCATAAAGCCCTCTTCTTTTGTACTGAGCGCTTCGTCGGCTCCCAAACGCTTCGCCAGCTCGAGACTCTTTTCGTTTGTTGCAAATGCGACAAGCTGCTCTGCTCCGAAAATCTTCGCCCACTGCAATGCAAAAATACCGATGGTACCGCAGCCGATAACCGCAACCTTCTTACCGCCCTGGTAATCCGCGCATTTTAATCCGTGAAGCGACACGGTGCATGGCTCAAACATCGCGCCCTGTTCAAACGGAATCGTCGGATCAATCTTAACGGCATTTCGCTCCGGCAAAACAACGTATTCGGCAAAGGAACCCTGAATACGGGAGCCGATAAAGGTATAATGCCTGCACTGGGAATAGTTGCCCATCTGGCAGTCCCGACACCTCATACAGGGAACAAGCGGAACGCCCGCAATATGGTCTCCTACCTGCAGGGAAGCAACGCCCTCTCCGATCTCCGTAACCGTTCCGGCAAATTCGTGACCGAGAACAATCGGATAATAGTGCGCTTCATTTGCCAGAACACGCGGAATATCCGAACCGCAGATTCCGGTAAATGCAACCTTCACCTTCACGTATCCCGGCTTGATTTCCGGTGTGGGGAACTCCTCGTAACGAAGATCCTCCCGCCCATGCAAAACTGCTGCTTTCATATATTGCCTCCTAAAATTCCGGGAATTACTGAACAAAAATTCCACTAATCATGTAGTTATGCTTCACCGCATAATTATAATCTTCCACCATAGTCTTTACGCCGTCCTTCGCCAGATCTCTGGCTTTCAGGCTCAGCTTGCCGTCGCGTACCTTAATATACTGAAGCGGCATGTACTGGTGCAGCATGCCCATCGGAATCTCAACCGCATTCATATTGTCGAAAAGCTTATAAACAGCATCCTGAATGCGCGGCATAGACATATAGTAACGGCTGCGATCGGAGAAGCTGTATTTTCTTGCAAGCGCCTGCTGCTCCCCGGTTCCGTGATAATGCTTCTGCCAATCCCTGGGATTCGCAAGCATCTCCTCTTCTACAATTTCAATCAGATTTGCCCTCTGCTCTGCCGGAACCAGCTCCTTTTCCATCATACTGAGCGCATAGAGCGCCTCTCTGAGTGCAAAGGTGAGCGCGGGACCGACCTTAATAATGGCGATACCGTCCTCTACCATTTCCTTCAGCTTTACCGGCGCCTGATAGTCCGTCGAATGCCCCTCAAAAACAATGTCGGGATACCTTTGCAGACTGCGGCACAGGGTTCTCGCTTCTTCTCTATTGTAGTGGTGAATATCACCGTTGCCGAATTCCACACCGGGCTGAACAACGATTGCAATAATATTGTCCCATGCATTGTCCATTCCGAGCTCGCGGAACTTCTTCTTGTATGCATACAACGTGTTCTCAAATGCGCGCGGAGAAGTAACCTTTACATGATCCTCCTCTTCCTGATTGCCGCCGGGAATCGGAACCTCAGAACCGATGACAAATACGGGACGCATCTCATCGGGATTTGCCTTTAACATCTCCTGATAACTCTCTTCACATGCCTTGTAAAGAATCGCACCGCGCTCTGCAATGACCTCGTCTGCGAGAATCTTATCCACAGGGTCGTCTCCCAGCCTCATACTGGTATCCAGATGAATCTTCTTATAACCGGATTCTACACATGCCTTTACAAGTACCTTTGCATGTTCCATTGCCTCTGCTGCCGGAAGGTCTACCCAGGGAAGCGGTCCCAGATGATCGCCGCCGAGAATAATCTTCTCGCGGTCAAATCCGATCTTATCCGCAATACGGTATACATAATCTTTGAAATCCGCCGGCGTCATCTTCATATAACCGCCGAACTGATTTACCTGATTGGAAGTCGCCTCAATCAGAGTGCTGTCACCGAAGCGCTGCGCCTGCTCAAGAATAGCCTCAATTACAAATTTGTTTGCACAGCAAAAAGACGGAATACCGGAGTGAATACCGATTTTTCTTTTTGCCACCATTTCCTTCAAAGGATTCTGCATTTTTATCACCTCGATTTTGTATTTGCACCCCTGTTAGTTTTCCCGATTCCCGCCAAAAAAATAATTATTGCACAATAATTTGAAAAGCTCCATATCCCCGGGATATGTGATTTTCAGGTTTAGAACCTGTGCGGGAATGACCTTCATCGGAATTCCGTGCGCAAGGGCAATCGCACCGGCACTGGTCATCTGTTCCAGTTCCTCCTTCGGGGAATTGCGGTAAATGTCAAAAATATCGCCGTATCGGAATGCCTCGGGAGACGCTCCCGATACAATGTATTTTCTGGGGACAACCTCAGGGGTGCAAATACAAAATCGNNATCGTCCATGCGATAGCAGGTATCGTACTGGCACTGCCCCAAAGTCGCACCGCCAACCTCCCTGACCGCCTCGATAATCTGTCTTGTTCCCTCCGCGTCAACATAGGGATGGGTTGCATCGTGAATCAATACAACATCGCCCGCAGATGCGATATCCTCTGCCGCACGAAGACCATTCAATACGGATTCGGAACGAGTCTCGCCGCCGGATACAATCCGGTGCAGCTTGTCCGCACCGACCTT
>DLOO01000031.1:41075-41248 GCA_002479645.1 Lachnoclostridium sp. UBA7482
TTTGTGGGATACAATTACAATCTTGTCCACCTCGGGAAGCTTCTGGTATCCGTCAAGAATATAAGAGAATACCGGCGCATCGTTAATTAAAGTGTACTGCTTCGGAATCCGGGCGCCGAAACGTGTACCGCTTCCGCCCATCATTAATAAAAGAATGTTCATAACTGCCTCTT
>DLOO01000031.1:41331-41505 GCA_002479645.1 Lachnoclostridium sp. UBA7482
CCTCCGGCTTCTGCGGAACCTTCGCGGGTACTCCTTCAAAAGTAATGTCCCTGTACGGCAACAGGTCGTCAAGGCGAATGAAGGTGTAGCTCGGCACAAAGCTTGCTACGGTATGCAATCCCAATTCCTCATGCTTGTCATTATAACGGGTGGCAACGTTGATATACGCCGCCT
>DLOO01000031.1:41574-46476 GCA_002479645.1 Lachnoclostridium sp. UBA7482
CGCCCCCTGGTTCTGCGGCTCAGGTATGCACATATTGGAAATCCGGTTATGCGCTGCGGACTTTTCAAGCACTTCATCCACGAACCGCTTCCTTGCCTTCAAATCGTTGGGCACATAATCAAACGGAAACAAATCNNAAGGTCGACCTTGAGATTTTGGTTGTATTCGGTAATATACTCGGTCTTATTGACACGAATCTTTGAAAACAGGTACGGAATCTTCGGGTCGCTCTCTCTCGTCTGAAGAAAGAACCGATCCGAAAGATACTTCCCACCCTCTTTTAAGAAACGGTTGTAATCGGCGCGAAGCATACCCACGTCAATATCGTCATCCCACGGAATAAATCCGTTATGACGCACACTTCCGAGCATCGTACCGCCGCAGACAAAGTATCCGATTCCCAACTGCCTGCATACACGGTCAAATTCCGCCAAAATCTCAAGGTCGACCTTCTGGATAGACTGAATCTGATATTTGAGTTTTTCGTCCATCACAACGGTCCATGGCGAAAAATCGCAGGGCGTACTGATTTCAAAATCATAGAACTTTCTACGTACCAAAGGGAAAATCTGATCCTTCCGAATACGCTCGCTTCGACTGGAAACCAGCCTTACATAAGTATCGTATTCGTCTACGGAGTTGTAGCGCATCGCCGCCTTATTCACTTTCCGGACTGCCGCCTTCGGTGTCGATAAACGAGCAGCAAGCTTTGCCTTAATTAACCCCATGATTCGGTTTGCACGCTTCATTCCTGCCTGAATCTTATAATCGTCATTGAGAAGATTCATGCGATGGAAAATACCGTACTGATAATCGCGTGCAGAAGGAATCTTGTCAAAAGGCGAGATAAAGAGCCACAGCGGCTTCTCAATATGCACATCCGGATTATCAATCACAAGCCGCATCCCCACGCGCTTGATTAACTGCTCATATGCGCTGCTTCCGACCTTTTCATCATAAAAAAGTCCGTATGCAGCCGCCTTTTCCCGAAGTATCGGCAAAAGTCTGTCGTAGTCCTCGCGAATCAGTCCGACGTCCATGGATTCCGCTGCTTTTCCCGGAATCAGCCCTTCATAATGGACGCAACCTGTTAAAAGCTTCCCGAATGCAAAATAAGGAATTTCTGCATCCCGGCAGAGCCGGTCAAATGCCCGAACAATCTCCTTCTTTACCTCTGCAAGCCTCTCGTCGCTNNACTGTCCTATCTGATTTTTGTACATCGCTGTTCTCTTCCCCATAAGAGTCTGTGCCGATTTTGTCCGCGGGATCGATTTCCTGCATCTGCTCAGCATGTAACGTCTGGTTCATCTGTTCCTCCC
This sequence comes from Lachnoclostridium sp. UBA7482, assembly GCA_002479645.1. GTDB lineage: Bacteria > Bacillota > Clostridia > Lachnospirales > Lachnospiraceae > ISDg. Next base: position 42,894 of record DLOO01000031.1, read on the forward strand.
AAATCCTTTACCATCATTTTCGCAATCCGATAATCCATCGGATGCGTAATTTTAATATTTTGAACGTCGCCGTCTACCATCGCAACCTTGATTCCCCGCAGGAAAAACAGCTTGCAGGCGTCCGTAACCTGTTCCAANNTTCCTTTTCTGTAAGAGAGCTTATCACATTTTCATATAAACCCAACTGAAATGCCTGCGGCGTCTGTGCCTGATACATCGTTGCGCGGTCGGGCATAGCGGATACCTGCGCCCCATCGTCCGAAGACACAATCGTATCACCGGCAGGAATGTACGCTCNNCGCCGCGCCCTGCTTCCGTGCCGCCCGGATACTGTCCGTAATCAAACGCTTTGTCACAAACGGACGGACTGCATCATGGGACACAAGCACGTCCCCACTGCAAATGTCGCAGCGTTCCTTTGCCTCGCGCACAAGCAAATCCAGGGTTTCCTGCCTGCTTGCTCCGCCTTCCGTCAACCGGACATTTTCCGCCCCCGGCAAATACTCGCTTACCAGCTTTTCCGCATAAGATAGCCATTCTCCGTTCATTCCGACAACAACTGCGGAAATATCCTCATGGTTCAAAAAAGCCTCAATTGTCCGAACAAATACCGGTTTTCCTTCCAACAGCAAAAACTGCTTCGGAATCCCGCCTCCCATGCGAAGACCTTTGCCCCCGGCTACAATCAATGCAATATTCAAACCTGCCTCCTTATTCTACCATACCGAATCCGCAGCGAATTCCGGTAAGAAGCTCTGCAAGAGCCTCCTCCTCGCGTTCTCCGTTACAAATAATGGTAACCTCTTCGCCGCATTTGACCTGCGCACTCAGAAGGCCGAGTACACTCTTGGCATTTACCTCGTATTCCCGAACCTTCAAATACACTGTACAGGGATAACCCAATGCAACACGGCTCATCGCTCCGGCGGGCTTAATATGAAGCCCTTTCAAATTCCGGATAATCTCTCTTCCTTCTGTCATGACCTTCCCCTCCCAAGACAAATAGTTTCCGTATGCTGCTGCCCCATGCAAAGTCAATTACTCTTCGTCATCCTTGACCGCAGCACGATCCGTTATGTACACAGTAAGCTTCTGGGCAATCTCCACTCCGCATGCCGGGTCGGAGCGAAGAATTACCTCCTGCTCCCCGACCGCATTTGCCGACGCCATATCCAGGTAGAGCCCCATATTCTCTACCCGGAGGTTATCAATTACCTCCGAAATTCCGCGAACGGAAAACGTTATCAGACTCTTTTCAAAACGCAGCTCCAAGCCCTCGGCAAGATTTCTGATTTCAATCTCTGCGGTAGGCACCGTAATATCCTTTCGCGTCAGACGCTCCACCGCAATACTGAGAATCACGTTCGCAGTCTCCGACTTCAGGTAAACTCCCGCCGGAAGATACCTTGCAATTTCGATTTCGGCAACCTCGCTCTGCATCAATTCATCCGCACTGTACGGAATCACAATCTCAGTTATACGGTCGAGAATCTCCTGTTCCGCAGCAATCTGAATCGTCTTCGGACTGTAGTCCATTCCGGAAATTCCAAATCCCGTCGCAACCGTAACCCCTGTCGTATCAAGCACCACCGGAACATCCTTAACCGGAATCACCGTAATATCCACACGAACATATTTCTGCGCAATATTCAGCTTGGTATCATCGATTTCATTTCCTTCAATATCCACCGGAACCAAATCCACCATTTTCTGACAGCTTTGCTTATCTTTCGACAAATCCACCGTACCGACCAGCTTTTCTACACTCGCCACCTGCGTCTTGGAACCTGAGATTTCCAGAAGCTTGGAACTGATGGAACTGCAGAATGCATAATATCCCTCCGGCACATTGATGGGCTTAATATCAACCTGAACCATTGTCGCAAGATTTTCCACAAGCGAAATACTCATGACGTCTTTGGACTTGTGCGTAATTTCCGCCAGATCCTCATTAGACTTGTTCTTAAATTCCACATGGATCGGAACGGCATTGACCCAGCCGATTTCTTTGAAATCCACATAAGCAATAAAATCCTCTACATCCATGTTTTCCACAATCGAACGGCTGCCGCGGATACGAACCGTCACGCGGTTACCGGATAGGGCTTCGTATACTTTTCCCTCTTCGGTAACGGCCTCTTCGTTTCGCCGCTCCACCGGAATATTCTCAATGGTTTTGGTAACCTGAGGATCCGAAATACTCATAATTACAATCCAGATCAAACCGGCAATCACTACAGAAAGCAGCTTCGTTCCGATATTTTTCATGAACAGGTTTTTCAGCTTCTCTTTCATTATTTTGCCCGTTCCTTTCTGATTTTGAGACGGCTCTGCGGTACGGCCTTGTTCTGAAATTCCAAAAGCCTTGCATCAAGATAAGCCTCGTCCACACCGCGAATCAGCTGCCCTTTATGCGCAAGCGAGACCTTTCCCGTCTCCTCGGAAACAATGATTGCAAGACAATCCGCATTTTCGCTGACGCCGACGCCTGCACGATGTCTGGTTCCAAGCTCCTTGGAAAGTCTCATATTCTGAGATACCGTGAGAATACAGGATGCCGCAGTCAGACGATCCGAATGTACCAGCACCGCACCGTCATGAAGCGGTGTATTATGTTCAAAAATATTGATCAGTAATTCGGCGCTGACAACAGAATCCAGCGGAATTCCGGTTCGCGCGTACTCTTCGAGAGATACATTTCCCTCCATGATAATCAGCGCTCCGGTCTTAACCGACGCCATACTGAAAACAGCCGTGACAATCTCCGTACGGGTCTTATCGGAGAAACGCTCTTCGCCTTTTCCGTCACTGAAGAAGCCGCGAAAACTCTGCTGCCCCAACTGCTCCAGTGCACGGCGAAGCTCCGGCTGGAAAATAACAATCAGTGCGATAATACCAACGCTGAGGGTGTTTAAGAAAATCCACATAATGGCATTAAACTCACAAAGGGATGCAACTACCCAAATGAACAGCAGCAAAATCAAACCCTTAACCAAATACCATGCGCGGGTCTTCTTAACCCAGATAATCACTTTATAAATTACAATTGCAATGATTAGAATCTCGATTGCATCCATCACGCCGAAATTCGGTACCGTCAGTCTGCTGAAATATCTTTCTAAAAAGTCAACGATTCTTCTCATCGAACTGCTCCTTCCTTACTTGTAATCGTCTTCGTCATCCTCGTCATCGTAAACGGCGGGCGTAACCGCCTTCNNCTCACCGCCTTTACCGGTTTTCTGCCCGCTTCCGGTTTATGCGCAGGGACAGCAGGACGTCTGCGTTCCGGCTTTGCGGCAATCGGAGCCGCTCCTTCATTGTCGCGGGAAATTGCCTCCAGTGCATCCTCCAGGCCTTCCTCGTCATCCTCATCATCCTCTTCTTCAAAGGATGCGGCCGTACGGGTAATCACCTTCTTCACCGTCTTCTTCGGCATGTTCGCACGAACCTTCGGAACTGCCTTAACATAGTAATAGTAATCATCATCCTCAAACTGTACGGATTCGGCTGCCGCATAACGGAGAACACGGTATGCAAACAGAAACAAAAGTACAAGTCCTGCAGAAATCAGGGAGGAAATCAA
>DLOO01000031.1:46557-46728 GCA_002479645.1 Lachnoclostridium sp. UBA7482
GCGTAATCCATATGAAGCTTGCGGATAAAGTAAACGACTACAATGGTCATCGCGTATATAAACATAGTCAGATACATTGCCGGGTTCTTTATCAGTTTATCCAATACTTCCATGTACATTCCCAACGGATTTTCAGAATCTGCAAGAGACTGAAACGCCAGGATATTTTCC
>DLOO01000031.1:46816-50434 GCA_002479645.1 Lachnoclostridium sp. UBA7482
CCACCTTGCGCAAGACCGGCAATGCCACTACAACACTGCCGAACCCGGAGGTGTAACGCAGGAAAAAGCAATACAGAATAAGGCAGATAACCAAAACCGTAAGCGCCATCAGGAAGTTTGCTTTCCAAATCTGCAAAAAAAGATACAGCGCCACAACAAGCACCATCAGCGCCGACGGAATCAATGCGCAGAAAACGGAAAGACCTAAAATCACACCGGTCTTATTCAACAGATCGTAATACCCGACTGAGGTTTTGATTTCCGTAAAAACGATAAACAGCAAAACCAATTTGCACAATGTCAAAATCGCGAAGCTGTACTTCTGGTACAATTCCGTAAGCTTTGCACGAATCTCAAATAATATCATCATACGACTAATCCTCCCTGTCCTCTTCCAATTCTCTCTGATGCATCTCCTGCTCTTCCATCTTCTTCAGCTTTCCGAGCATTTTATAGAATCTTGCCAATCGCTCCCTCGAACGGGAATAGTGAATGGAATAGCCGATAATCGTAATGACAATATGAACAAACAATATAATCAGGTATCCTCCGAGCAGCTTCTTACCAATCAGGCTGTAATTCAAAACCAGAGCCTGATCAAGAAGAAATTCCGAATTATAAACTATGCCCAGCAGCAGCACCAGCGCATAGCCGAGCGTAACTGCTAGAATCGTGATGAGAACCTTCATTCGTACATAGTCCGAACGATAATACTTACCGTTGGAAATATCCTCCTGCCCCTCATGCTTTTCATAGATGGCAAGCTTTGTCATTAATCGAACCTTTCTGGGGTTAATCATAACCTTCTCCTTACCTGCTGCCGCAAAAGGGCAGTCTTCACCTAGTCTATGGACTAGTTTACCATACTTTGCCTAAAATATCGAGATGTTTTTGAAAAATCAGTAAAATATTTCATTTTTTTGCTGTATGCAGCACAAAAGAGCGCCCCGAAGGACACTCTTTTGTGAATTGCCGTATTTTACTACTCGATTTCCGAATTAGACAATCAGGAAGAACTTCACCAGGAACAACAGGGAAATGATGTAGGTAAGAACCGATACATCCTTTGCCTTTCCGGTAAATACCTTCAGTACGGTATAGGAAATCAGACCAAGGCCAATGCCATGTCCGATGGAGCTGGAAATCGGCATGGTAATGAGCATAATCGATACCGGAACAATCTGATAGGTATCGTTAAAGTCAATCTTGGAAAGACCGGACAGCATCAAAATTCCGACATAAACCAATGCGGAGGAAGTTGCTGCCGCAGGAATAATTGCTGCAATCGGTGCAATAAAGATACAAGCCAGGAACATAAAGCCGGTAGTCAATGCGGTAAGACCGGTGCGGCCGCCTGCTTCAACGCCGGATGCGGACTCAACGAAGGTGGTAACGGTAGAGGTACCGGTTACGGAACCAACTGTTGTACCAATCGCATCAGCCAAGAGAGCCTGCTTCATCTGCGGCATATTGCCGTTTTCATCAACCATACCTGCACGGGATGCGGTACCAACCAAGGTTCCGATGGTATCAAACATATCAATGATGCAGAAGGTGATTATCAGCGTAATTGCGGTAAATACACCGATTTCCATGAAGCCGGAGAAATTCAGCTTGAACAGCGTGGTCTCTGCCATATCCTGAAACGGAGGTACGAAGGATGCGTCCTTCAGGCTTGCAAACGGATTCGCATGCAGGAACATTGCCTCGCCTGCCCAGTAGATAATGGATGCAACGAGCATACCGAGAATAACGGCCGCTTTTACACCCTTCTTTGCAAGAACAACGATAACAAACAGACCGATAAACATCGTTACTACGGAAAGAACCATGTAGCCGTAACCCTTACCCATGCTGTCCTTAATGGAGCTGGGCGCCAGAGCGCCGAAAAAGTCTCTCATTACGAAGAACGGACCGCCGTTTTCAGCGAAAATCTGGTTATTGGAGCCGAAACCGATGTTCATCAGCATAAGACCGATTGCCGGCGCAATACCAAGACGAACGCCGAGCGGGATAGCATTTACGATTTTGTCGCGGATGTTCAATACGGACAATACGATGAAGATAATACCTTCAATCAAAATGATGCAAAGCGCTGCCTGGAAAGACTCTACATAGCTCATGCCTGTCATGCCGACAAGGTTGGTAACGACCAGTGCAAAGAAACTGTTAAGTCCCATACCGGGCGCCATGGCAAACGGTTTATTTGCCAAAAACGCCATAGCTACCATGCCGACAAACGATGCCAGGCAGGTTGCCATGAATACGCCGTTCCAGAGTGCGGGGCCTCCCTGGCTCCCGAAACCGGTCAGCAAATTCGGGTTCAGGGCAATGATGTAAGCCATTGTCATGAACGTTGTGAGGCCGGCGATAATCTCTGTCTTTACAGTGGTTCCGTTAGCCTTCAGTTTGAAAAGCTTTTCCATAAATGTACCTCCTAATTATGTAAAGTAGACTCTACAATTTTACTACAGTGAGGTGAGAAAAGTAAAGCTTTTTTCGGGTCTTTTGCTGTTTTTTCAAACAAAGAGCTGCCTGCTCGGTTTCCGGGAAATTCACTCCTCCTCCACATGCTCCATGCCCTGTGCGATAATCGTTTTCACATGCTCGTCCGCCAGGGAATAGAAAATGGATTTGCCGTCCCGTCTCGACTTTACCAGCTTGCTCTGCTTTAAGATCCGAAGCTGATGCGAAATCGCGGACTGGTTCATATGAAGCGCCTCCGCCAAATCGCAGACACAGACCTCTGCCTCGAAAAGCACGAACAGAATCCGGATACGGGTAGAATCTCCGAAGACCTTAAAAAGCTCCGCCAAATCGTAAAGCCTGTTCTCATCCGGCATTCCTGCATTTACCTGTTCTAACAGACCGGCATGAATCTCCGTCTGCTCACAGCATTCTGCATCTGCAGGATGATGAATATGATTATGTTCTGTCATACTATCCTGTCCCCCTTTTACTTTGCGAACAATGCGCGAATGGCATTGAGAACTGCAAGTACCATAACGCCGACATCCGCAAAAATCGCGATCCACATATTTGCAATACCTAACGCACCCAGAATCAGGCAGATTACCTTGACGCCGATAGCAAAAAAGATATTTTCATACACGATGCCAAGGCATTTGCGGGAAATGCGAATTGCCTTTGCAATCTTCTGCGGGTCATCGTCCATCAATACCACATCCGCCGCCTCAATCGCTGCGTCGGAGCCAAGCGCGCCCATAGCGATGCCGATATCCGCACGGGAAAGAACCGGTGCATCGTTAATGCCGTCGCCGACAAACGCAAGCGTCTCTTTTGCCTGCTTCTCTGCCAGCAATTCTTCTACGATTTGAACCTTGTCTGCCGGAAGAAGTTCACTGTGTACGCGGTCAATCTTAAGCTCTGCCGCAATTTTTTCGGCAACGGAAGCCGCATCTCCGGTCAGCATAACCGACTGTTTTACACCGCATTTTTTCAAATCAGCCAGCGCCGCCTTTGCCGTTGGCTTAATGCGGTCGGAAATGAGCAGATGTCCGGCATATGCTCCGTCTACCGCCAGATGCACAAGCGTTCCGGCTTCCGAACAATCGCTGCACTCCAGTCCCATTCGCCAAATCGTAGAAGAATTGCTGG
>DLOO01000031.1:50487-57242 GCA_002479645.1 Lachnoclostridium sp. UBA7482
CTTTTATCCGGCTCCCTGCCATAAGCGGCACGAATACTCTTGCTGATCGGATGGGAAGAAAAGCTTTCCGCCAATGCCGCATACTCGAGAACTTTCTCCTCGGGCAGCGTATTATCATGAATACCGGTAACTTCAAAGACGCCTTCGGTCATGGTTCCCGTCTTGTCAAACACCACATAACGGGTCTGGGAAAGAACCTCAAGATAATTTGAGCCCTTTACCAATACGCCCTGCTTGCCGGCTCCGCCGATACCTGCAAAGAAAGTAAGCGGTATGCTGATTACGAGTGCACACGGGCAGCTGATTACCAAAAATGTCAGCGCGCGGTAAATCCATGTCAGATAGTCCGCCGTTCCGTCCAGAATCAGCCAGCGAACCGTGGGCGGAAGGATGGCAAGCGCCAAAGCGCCAAAGCATACTGCCGGCGTATAAAATCTTGCGAATCTGCTGATAAAATTCTCGGACTTTGACTTCTTGGAACTCGCATTTTCCACAAGCTCCAGAATCTTTGAAACCGTAGATTCCCCGAATTCCCTGGTTGTCTGAATCTTTATCAGCCCATTAAGGTTAATGCAGCCGCTGATAATTTCATCTCCGGCATGTACCTCTCTCGGTACACTCTCACCGGTCAGGGCGCTGGTGTTCAAAGCAGAATTTCCTTCCAGTACGATACCGTCCATCGGAACCTTTTCGCCGGGCTTTACAATAATTACGGAACCAACCTCTACTTCGTCCGGGTCCACACGAGTAATCTCCCCGTCCACCTCGATGTTCGCATAATCGGGGCGGATATCCATCAGTTCGCTGATGTTTCTTCTGCTCTTTCCGACCGCATAGCTCTGGAACAGCTCGCCAATCTGGTAGAAAAGCATAACCGCTACGCCCTCTTTGTAATCGCCGAGAAAAATCGCGCCGACCGTAGCTACTGCCATCAGGAAATTCTCGTCAAATACCTGACGGTTCAGAATCCCCTTCCATGCCTTCCTCAAAATATCGTAACCGATTACCAAATAAGGAATCATGTACAATCCGAACTGTAAATATCCTTTTACCGGAACAAATGCCAGCGCAATTACCATCGCCAAAGCAGTCAAAATCCGGACTAACATTTTTTTCTGCTTCCTGTTCATAACAACCTCACCTCTGTTTTACAGATAAATTTCGCAGTCTTCCTCAACCTTTTTGCAATTTTTCAGCACGTTCTTCATAACCGCCGCAGCATCTGCGCCCTCTTCAAATTCAACAATCATCTTAAGCGTCATAAAATTCACCGTTGCCTGAACAACGCCCTCGGTATTGGTTGCAGCCTCTTCCATCTTGTTTGCACAGTTAGCGCAGTCCACTTCAATCTTGTAGGTCTTCTTCATAATTCATTTCTCCTTATAATTATATATGAACATTTATTCATATGTTCATTATACTCCATTTAAGAGAAATGTCAACCGCATTTTTCATTTTTTTACCTCGGGCTCATCTGCAATATCCGCAAACGGCAGATACCGTTCTTTCCTCTGCTCTGCGCGATACTGCTCCATTCGATTGGCATGTGTTAAGCACACCGCTTCGTAAAGCTCGCGCGCCGATTGGCGAATCGCCCCCTCTCCCCAGATAATCAACTGCTCGAGCGCATCCGAGGTCGCAACCGTCACCTGATATTTCTTTGCCATTCGGTGTACCGTCTTTTCGATATACTGATCCGCAGTCTCCGCTTCCTTCGTGTAAACAACATGAAGGTTCTGATACGTCGTCACCTCGCCCGGATTTCCTTTTACCTTGTATGCGTCAAATACGACAATCACCGGGTAACCAAGGTACCCCTGATAGTTGCTGAGAATATCCAGCAGGCGCCCTCTGGCGGCATCTAGATTCTCCTTCGCCAGAGCGCTCAGATCCTCCCAGGCAAATACGATGTTATACCCGTCAACAAGCAAATACCGCTCCGTAACCGCACTCGCCTTCTTCGTTGGCGCCGGATTTGCCGTGTCTGTCGGCGCTTCTTTTGGTTCCGGTGTTCTCCGCTCCTCATCATAGTCGCGCACCTTCGGCCGGTTCCATGGGTTCCGATCCTTTGCACGATTTCCGTAGGTTCGTTCAAAGATTTCCTCAATTTCGTCCTGCGTAATCGTCATCTCGCCGACTTCCGCACGCCGTCCTGCAGCGGCCTTTTCTTCGGCAGCTTCTCTTCCTGCCTTTGTCCACGGCATTTCCACATGGGCATAATCCGCAACCTGCCGCCATTCCACCGCATAGCCGGAGCCATGCGCACAGAAAACCGAGCCGGCAGGGTTTGCAAAATCACGCTCCGGATCATACGCAGACGCCGCAAGAACCTCCGCTTCCTTTTTGCATAAATCATAACCGGAAACCGAAAGCGACAGCCGTCCTTCGCCCTTGGTATACTCGCGTACTCTCATGGCATATCCCTGCATTGCCGCAACGGGCGCCGTTCCGCTAAGCACTGACCGGCCGTCCGCAAGCGGTTCGGGGCCTTCCATCGCGGCGCCCATCTGCTGTAATTCGGTCATTGCCCGTCCCACAGCTTCTGTCGGCAGCTCCAATCGGTACGTATACATCGGCTCCAGAATCCGGCTCCGTCCATTCATCAAGGCATTGCGCACCGCACGATACGCAGCCGAGCGAAAATCCCCGCCTTCGGTATGCTTTGGATGCGCCCGTCCCGCCATCAGCGAAATCACCACATCCGTAAGCGGCGCCCCCAGCAGGACTCCCACATGAACGCGCTCCTGCAAATGCGTAAGAATCAGACGCTGCCAGTTCTTTGCCAGAACGTCCTCGCTGCACAGGCTCCGTACCCGCACGCCGCTGCCCCGCTCTCCCGGCTCGATTTTCACATGAACCTCCGCATAATGCCGAAGCGGCTCAAAATGTCCGATACCAATACAGGGCTCCTCCACGGTTTCCTGATATACAATGCTGCTCTCCCCAAAGGAAACGGTGACTGCAAATCGCTCCCGAATCAATTTCTGCAAAATCTCAAGCTGCACCTCGCCCATGACACGGACAAGGATTTCCCCCGTTTCCTGTTGATAACGAACGGAAAGCTCGGGAAGCTCCTCCGTGAGTCTCTGCAAATGCTGATACATCGTCGGCGCCGGTACGCTGTCGGAATAAAATACACGGCAGGAAAGAACCGGTGACAGACTCGGCTGCACTCCTGCTCCTTCTGTGCCGAAGCCCTGTCCGGCATAGCTTTCCGAAAGACCGGTAAGGGAGCATACCGTTCCGGCATAAGCCTCCTGCAGCAACGTATAACTGTTACCGGAATATATCCGAATCTGGTTAATCTTTTCTTCTCCAATCAGCGTCTTTACTTTGATACTGCCGCCGGTAATCTTCACCTGGGTAAGACGTGTCCCGTCATCCTCACGCACGATTCGGATGACCCTTGCGCCAAATTCTTTCGGATAATCCGGTGCGGGAAGATAACCCGCAATTCCACCAAGCATTTCCTGAATCCCGCTCAAATTACGCGCCGAGCCAAAATAACACGGGAAGAGTTTTCGCTCCGCAATCGCCTCGCTGACAGCCGCAGGGCTTACCGTTCCCTGTTCCAAATATTCATTCATCAGTGCCTCGCTGCAAACAGCAAGATTTTCCGAAACCTCTCCATTTGCCGGCAGCGGAAACATCTGGATTGCATCGGAGAAGCGGTTCTGCAGCTGCTCGAGTATCGGTGCGCGCTTCGTTCCCGGCAAATCCATCTTATTGACAAACAATATCACCGGAATGCGGTAACGCTTCAAAAGCTCCCATAGAATCAGGGATTGCGCCTGTACCCCCTCGGAACCGCTGATGACCAGAATCGCAGCGTCCAATGCCCGAAGGCTGCGCTCCGTCTCCGCTGAGAAATCCACATGTCCCGGAGTATCCAGAAGTGTCATCCTCTCTCCCCCGGGAAGCGTTACCTGCGCCTGCTTTGAAAAAATCGTAATTCCGCGTTCCTGTTCCAAAGGATGTGTATCCAGGAAGGTATCTCCGAAATCCACACGCCCCGGTTTACGGACAGTCCCGGTTTCGTAAAGAATGCCTTCGGCCAATGTTGTTTTTCCCGCATCTACGTGCGCCACAAGACCCACAATTAAATGTTCTCCTCTCACCGTAAACCTCCGTGTATATCCTATGTGATATTCTTTATGTGCCTTGGCACATTCTCTGCGCCGAGTGCGGGCCGTTTCAACGGCCAACTTCCTTGCGCACGAGTGCGCATCTTCGTTCTTTATATGCCAAACAACGTAGTTGTTTGCTATCTTTAGAATGCGCCTTGGCGCATTCTCCGCGCCGAGTGCGAGCCGCTTCAACGGCTAACTTCCTTACGCACGAGTGCGCATCTTCGTTCTTTATATGCCAAATAACACAGTTATTTGGCATATAAAGAAAACCGATGTGGTAATTATCACATCGGTTTCTACTGTCTTTCGACCTTATACAGGGCTACAAGGATTCGAACCTTGAACTGACGGAGTCAGAGTCCGTTGCCTTACCGTTTGGCGATAGCCCTATGTTGTTCTGCTGCTCAGTTTTACCGGCAACAATCAATATTATACACACACGGGAAAAAAAAGCAAGAGGAAAATGTATTTTTTTTCAAATTATTTTTCAATTCTTCTTTTTCTGAAAATTTACCGTTTTTTTCTCCATGCGCAAGGGAAATAACCCTTTTCTTTTTTTGAAAATTGTGTATAATATATACAAATAAACTGTGAATGGCATGCCATTACACAAACAACAATTTCAGGAGGGAGAAATATCATGAAGAACTTTACCAAATTGGCTCTCCTCGCTACCCTCGTAGGCGGCGGATACTATATGTATCAGAAGAGCAAGCAGCAGGAAGTACCGGAGGATGCATTTGATGAGGATGACCTCTTTGATGAGGACGAAATCTTCGAGGAAGAATTAACCCGTGAAGAAAAGATTGACGCTTTAACCGCAAAGGTTGAGAGCCTCACCAAGCTTGTTGTTGAGAAGGCAAACCAGGCTGCAAAGATTGCCGTTAAGAAGGCTGATGAGTTGAAGGACTATGTTGCAAAGAAGGCAGAAGAGGGCGAAGATCTCGCTGAGGATGTTGCAGAGGATGTATGCGACGCTGCCGAGACCGCTTGCGATGCAGTAGAGGATACTGTTGAGGATGTCGCTGACGCAATTTCTTTCGCTGACGCTGATGCAGAAGATCCCGAATAATCTTCCGATTAAATAATCAAACAACGAAGACCTCTGCGTCTTTGAACCAATAAACCCGGATGCCAGACAACTGACACCCGGGTTTTCATTTAAGAATTCAAAGGCGTTTCGTTCCCAATCTGTTTTTCCAAAAAGCGATCCATTAACGTATATCCCTCTTCGATTTGAATACCGGAATTCTCTGCTTCCGCCTCATTATAGGCATTGGCCGTGTGAATATCCCTGCGGCTGTCATAGATAAGATACGGAACCGGGTTAGACGTATGGGTACGCAGGCGAACCGGCGTCGGGTGATCCGGCATGACAAGCATACGGTACTCCTCTCCGCTCGCATCCATTGCCGCCTTCACCGGCGCAATGATTCTGCTGTCGAGATACTCAATGGCCTTTACCTTGCGCTCAAGGCTTCCCTGATGTCCCATCTCATCCGGCGCTTCCAGATGAATGTAAACAAAATCACGATTGTCCTCAAGCAGCGCCTTAACCGCTGCCTGTGCCTTGCCCTCGTAGTTCGTCTCCAGACCGCCGTTTGCTCCGGGCACGTCTACACGTTCCATTCCTGCACCGACTGCAATTCCCTTTAGCAAATCCACAGCCGAAATCATGGTACCCTTCTTACCGTTTTTCTCCTCAAAGGAGGAAATCCCCGGCTTTGTACCCGCGCCCCAGAACCAAATCGAATTTGCCTTATGAAGCCCCTTTGCGGCGCGCGCCGCATTGATCGGATGATGATTCAGAATTGCGAAGCTTCTCTTCTGCATCTCCCGAAGCACCGGATCTGCCGGCAAATACTCCCCGATGGTACGTTCCAGAATGTCATGCGGAGGCGTCAGTTCCACCACGTTTCCCCGATTCCAAATCAGCAGATGACGGTAGCTGGTACCTACAAAGAAATGATAGCCTTCCCACTCCAGCTGCTTTCTGACAGCCTCCAAAAGGACTGCCGCATCCTCGGTCGAAATCTCCGACGAGCTGTGGTCAATCATCGTCTTTTCTTCGTATTCCCCCTCTTCGGAAACCGTTACAATATTGCATCGGATAGCGATATCGGTCGCATTCATATCCACCCCGATACTAAGCGCTTCCAGCGGAGAACGACCGGTATAATACTTTCTCGGATTATAGCCGAGCACAGCCAGATTAGCAGTGTCGCTTCCCGGCTTCATTCCTTCGGGTATCGTCTTTACCAGACCGACTTCACCGGTCTTTGCAAGCAAATCCATCACCGGCGTATCGGCATACATAAGCGGAGTCTTTCCGCCCAATGCTTCCATCGGCTCGTCGGCCATTCCATCACCCAGAACAACGATGTATTTCATATATTCCTCATTTCTACTGCGGAAGGTCTGCGGCGCAATGCACACAGACCTCCATCAGTTCAAATATTCTTTCTGATTTTATGCCTCTGCACGTACCATGTTGATAACACCCAGCGCTGCGCTCTTCTCGGCAAACGCGCCCTCGGTCATCCTCTGGGTAATAAAGGCAACCTCATCCGGATATTCCGGAAGCTCAATTGTCTCAGTAATCGGCAGGGCAGCAATTGCAGCAGC
>DLOO01000031.1:57272-76814 GCA_002479645.1 Lachnoclostridium sp. UBA7482
TTCTTTGCACCGAGAACAATCCTCTCCTCTTCCCAGAGAATCGGAATGTTCTTGCCCGGATGCTTTGCTGCGTCAATCACATCGGAAACCACCGCGCTTGCTGTCGGGAGCTTACCTGCGCCGCGTCCGTAGCACATGACATCATCCAGCTTGTTCCCTCGAATCAAAATTGCATTAAATACGCCGTTCACCGGATAAAGCGGGTTGTCGGACAGAATCATCTTGGGCGCTACCATGGCATAAACGGTACCGTCCTTCCGATAGCTCTCGCCCAGAAGCTTGATGCCCCTGCCAAGCTTGTTTGCATAAGCAACGTCCACATCGGAAATGCCGGTAATCCCTTCGGTATAAATGTCCTCGTAGTCAACCTGCCGGCCATAAGCCAGCGAAGTCAAAATCGCAATCTTACGGCAGGCATCATGGCCTTCGATGTCTGCGGCAGGATTTCTCTCCGCATAGCCCTTAGCCTGCGCATCCTTCAGTACATCGTCAAATGAGGTACCATTCTCACGCATCTGCGTCATCATATAGTTGGTGGTGCCGTTCAGAATACCCTCAACCTTTTCTACTTCATCCGCCGTAATCGAGCGAATCAACTGACGAATTACCGGAATACCGCCGCCGACACTTGCCTCGAACAGGTAGTTGCAATCCTTCTCCTGTGCAATACGAATCAATTCCGCACCATGCTTTGCAACCAGCTCCTTGTTGGAGGTACATACGCTGCGGCCGCTCAGAAGCGCTCTTTTGGTAAAGTCATAAGCAGGCTTCAAACCACCCATTACCTCAACAAGAATCTCAACCTCGGGATCTTGGATAATATCCTCAAAGTTATGTGTCAGAACCTTCTCTACCGGATCTCCGGGAAATTCGCGCAAATCCAAAACATACTTGATTTCAATCGGCTTACCCACACGCTTCGCAATAATTTCGGCATTCTCCGTAAGTACTTCAAATACACCGGAGCCTACCGTACCATACCCTAAAATAGCAACTTTCATGTTTGTTTCCTCCAAAACCCATATTCAAGGCGTTACTCTCTGCCCAAAATTTTCAAATAATGTACTCCCGGGATTGCCCGCAATTCCTCCAGCAGGGTATCGACTCCCACCGACTCCGGCAGAATCTCAAATCCCAGTGCAACGGATGCAATTCCTCCAATCGGAATGCTCTGCTGGATTGTCAGGATGTTCGCCTTGCACTTTGCAATCTGTGTAAGTATCGATGACAGGATTCCTGTCTGGTCGTCTACCTGCAGGATGACATTCAGCGTTTTGCCCCGTGAATTTTCATGGAACGGCAGAACGTCGTCCTTATATTTGTAAAATGAACTGCGGCTAAGTCCAACCTGCTCCGTCGCTTCCTGAACGGTCAATGCCTTTTCGCTGTCCAACAGATGCTTCGCCTCCACAACCTTCAGCAAAACTTCAGGAAGCGCTTTTTTCTTTACAATATAATATTGTTCTGATTTCATACGGTTCCTTCCTTATCTGTTTTTCGCAGACACACATTTGTCCGTTCAGAAAAGATTATATCACAACCAAAACGAAAAATCAACCCACAAAAAAATAACCCGGCATGTCGACATTCTGCTCCCTGTCCTATGCAGGCAATGTAATTATACAAAGCCTACACAGGACAGGAAGCAGAAACCGCATACCGGGGTTTCGTTTCTTACTGTCCGAGCAACTGCTCAACCGCTGCCTGAATCTGATTATCCTCTTCAATCGGAATCGTCACCTGATTCTTCAGATCCTCATCCAGCTCTACTTCCACATCCGGCTTCAGGGCAATACCATGGATACATACTCCCTTGGGTGTAAAATATCGTGAAATCGTAACCTTCATTGCCGAACCGTCCTTCATCGGAAGAAGCGTCTGCACAATACCTTTGCCGAAGCTCTGTGTTCCGACAAGCTTCGCAAGACCGTAATCCTGCAATGCACCGGCAAATACCTCCGAAGCACTTGCACTGTTGCCGTTAATCAATACGGCAATCGGAACATTTACCGTTTTGCCGTTATTCGACTTGTGCTCTTCACGCTGTCCGTATTTGTCCTCCATATAAACAAGCATGTCGCCCTTCGGAACAATACGGCTCAGCATACCGCACACGGTGGAAAGCAATCCGCCGGGGTTGTCACGCAGATCCACAACCAAACCCTGCATCCCCTGAACTTCCAAATCGTCCACAGCCTCAATAAACTGCTTCTCGGTTACCTCGTCAAATTCCGTAACTGCAATATAACCGATCTTATCTGCAAGCATCTGGTATTCCACCGTAGGAATCTCTATGAAAGCACGCTCTACCACAACTTCCTTGTAATCACTATCTCCGCTATGGAATATCTTAAGCTTTACGGTTGTTCCCGGGTCCCCTTTTACCTTGGAAACGGCCTCTGTCAAATCCATGCCAATCGTAGACTCCCCTTCAATTTCAACCAGAATGTCTCCCGGCAGGATACCGGCCTTATGTGCAGGACCATCCTTGAATGGCTTCACGAAAATGATATTTCCCTGCGCATCCTGGCTTACCGTAGAACCGACGCCTGCGTATCGTCCGGCGGAGGACTCGTTAAATTCAATATACTCTTCCGGTGTATAGTAGGTCGTATACACATCTCCCAAACTATCTACCAGACCTGCATAAATTCCTTCCGCCGCCTTCTCTGCGTCAATATCGTCAATATAATAGTAATCAAGCAGAGTCAGGATGTTTTCTATCTTCTCGGTATAATTCCGCTCATTCAAAGCCTTAATCAGCTCTGCTCCCGCAGCGTTACCGCTTCCGTCAGGCTTGACATTCAAAGCATTGTCGTCGTTCTGGCCGCAGGCTATCATGGTAAACAACAAAGTTGCTACCACCATACCGGAAACCAAACCTAAAAAGAATCTCTTATTCACTGTGAACCTCCATCTAATTTCCCTCTGGATATTTGCAAAGAACAGCACAGTTTCCCGTGCTGTTCCCACATTTTGCATTTAATATTTTATATAAAGCAACGGGTCTACCGGAGTACCGTTCTTATAGACGCTGAAATGCAGATGCGGTCCGGTGGAAACGCCTGTAGAACCTACCAAACCAATCACCTGACCCTGCAGAACATAATCACCCGCGCTACAAAGCATCTTGGACATATGCAGGTAACGGGTAACATAACCGTTACCATGATCAATATATACATGCCAGCCGCCGGTTAGATTGTGAGCACTCTCTATGACACGGCCTGCAAGCGAAGCAACAATCTGTTCTCCGGTATAACCACCGATGTCAACCCCCTTGTGATAGCTGCTGGCGCCCTCTGTCGGAGGGATACGCGGACCGAATCGGGAACCGATATGACTGTTGCCGGGCAGCGGCCAGATCATCTTGCCCGGGTCGGTAACATCGACCTTCGGAATATCGGCAGCGTTGTTGTAACCGCTCGGAGGAACCGCATCGTAATTCGGCTTCCCTGCATTGGGATTATCGGGATGCTTTGCCTGCTCTTCCTTCCGGCGTCTTTCCTCTTCTTCTTGTGCCTTACGAATCTCTTCCGCTTCTTTTCTGATGGCTTCTTCTATTGTCATCTGCTGCTTGGAAATCTCGACAATATAATCCTCAAGAATTTCTTCGTTCAGTCCGATTTCTTTCTGATACTTCTCCATTGCCTCTTTTTTCATCTCAATGACTCTCTGGGCAAATTCGTAATCGTTCTGATACATTTCCTGCGTTTTCTCTACTGCGGCAATCTTCGCTTCGAGGTATACCTGATAATCGGCAATCCGGCGCTTGGTTTCCAAGTAACGATTCAGAAGATTATTATCATACTCCGTAATCTTACCGACATATTCTACCTGGTTCAGCAAATCCGTCAGACTGTGCGAATCAAGAATCATTTCAATATAAGTTGTACTGCCATTTTCATAAATATACTGCAAACGCTTCTTCATCGTCTTGTACTGTTCCTCGGCCAAAGCCTCGGCAGCCGCAAGATCTGTCTGAATCTGCTGATATTCCCGATTGAGCTGATTCAAATCGTCCTGAATCGAAAGCATATCGAGCATAATCTGATTCTGCTTTTTGTCCATATCCTCAATATATTTCAGGATATCCGAATAATCACTCTTCAGCGCTGCCAATTCAGCTTCAATTTTGCGTTTCTGCTCCTCGGCCTCCTTTTTCTTGCGTTCCGCCTCCGCCTTCGTTTCCGAATAACTGCTCTTCTCTACTACGCCTCCTCCCAAATTCTGAAGACGTGTTTCCAATGCAGCATATGCAACCAATTTTTCGGAGGGCTTGCTGTTTCCGAGAACAAGACCGACACCGGACAGCACAATGGCGGCGGAAAAAGCGATACATAAAGCAGCAATCCAATTTTTGTTTTTCATTCAATCTCCTCCATTTTACATTTGACGAATCTTCCTGAGCTGCTTATTCAAAGTGAAGTAACTTCCCAGAAAACCGATTCCGACACCGATACAAATGGATACCGGCGCCAACACGCCGAATACCTGGCTTGTTTTTACAAAGTTCAATGTGTTAAACAAGCTGCTGAACTTGCTTGCGATTAACTCGATAATCTTATAGTACAGTGCATACAGGATAGATAACGGGATGCAGGCGCCCAAAAGCCCGATTACCACACCCTCGACAAGGAATGGTGCACGAACAAAGATATCTGTTGCGCCAATCAGGTGCATAATCGAAATCTCCTTGCGCCGAACCGAAACACCCATGGTAACGGTCGTGCTGATCAGGAAGGTTGCAATACAAAGCAGCAATCCGATAATCGCAATGGACCCGATACTCAGAATATGATTCATACGGGTCAGCGTCTTAACCAGATCCTCCGTATCGTTTACCTTACGGATTCCTTTCAGCTCTGCAATCTTCTGTGCCATCTCCTGCTGAGAATCGACAGATTTGAAGAAAATCGTAAAGGACGCCGAATCCTCCAGCGGATTATCATCGCCAAAGGTGCTGGCCAGTTCCTCCGTCAAATGGCTCTCCTTATACTCTTCCCATGTATCCTCCGCAGATTTATAGGTTACCGATTTCACTTCATCGTAGCTTTCAATTTTGGTCTTCAGTTCATTGATCTGTTCCTGGGTAACCCCCTCGTCAAAAAAGGCGGTAATCCCGACATTCGTCTCTGCTTCCAAAAGCATAAACCGAACATTAACAAGAAGAAAATACATTACGCCGAACAAAAAAAGACACGCAGTCATCGTTGCAACAGACGCAATCGAGAACAGTTTATTTCTTCCGATATTTTTGATTCCCTGATGAAAACAATATGCAAAGGAGCTGATATTATTCATGCGTATAGCCCCCCCTCTTATCTTCAACAATCACACCGTTGTGTACGGAAATCACTCGTTTCTGCATCTTGTTGACGATTTCCTGATTATGTGTTACGACCACGACCGTGGTACCTCTTTTATTAATCTCCTCCAGGAGCTCCATAATTTCCCATGAGTTCTGCGGATCAAGATTACCGGTCGGCTCATCGGCGAGCAAAATCATGGGATTGTTCACAAGTGCGCGAGCCAGTGCAACTCTCTGCTGCTCGCCGCCGGACAATTCTGTCGGCTTGCTGCGGAATTTGTTACTCAGCCCTACCAGATTGAGAACCTTTGATACTTCCTTCGGAATACGCCTTGCCGACGCTCCGATAACCTGCTGCGCAAATGCTACATTTTCATAAACATTCCGTTCCTGCAGCAGGCGGAAATCCTGAAATACAATCCCAATATTTCTGCGATACTTACAAACCTGACGCTTCTTCAGGCCTGCCAGATCCTTACCCGCAACATAGATACGACCTTCCGTCGGTGAAACTTCTTTCATCATCAGACGAATCATTGTGGACTTACCGGAACCGCTGGGACCGACGATAAAAACAAACTCTCCCTTGCGAACACGGAAGGACACGTCATTCAGCGCCTGGCTATCCGTTGCACCTTCATATTCCTTGGAAACGTGCTCCATGACAATTACCGGCGTCTGCATGGAATAGTCGTCTGCTTCCTCATCCGGATAGTCCGCTTCATCCATCATATCCTCGTCATCATAAAACTCGTCCTGAAGATATTCTTTTTCTTTTTTCATTTAATAATTACCCTTATCTCTTATACGCTAACATTTTCATACCCCCGCACCGGGCGTGGGATATGTATCCTAGTACTCCACACTCTCCATGTACTTCATGTACTTTACAACCATCAAAGCAATCTTGAAGGTAATTGCATCTTCAAATACACGCAAATCCAGGTTCGTGCTTTTCTGAAGCTTGTCCAGACGATATACCAGAGTATTTCTATGGATATACAGCTGTCTGGAGGTTTCCGATACGTTCAAGCTGTTCTCAAAGAACTTGTTAATCGTAACAAGTGTTTCTTCGTCAAATTCATCCGGAGACCTGCCGTCAAAAATCTCGCGGATAAACATCTTGCAAAGAGGCATCGGGAGCTGGTAAATCAAACGGCCGATTCCAAGGCTGTTGTAAGCTACTACCTTGCGGTCGCTATAGAAAATCTTGCCGACGTCAAGCGCCATCTTTGCTTCCTTGTAGGAACGGGAAATGTCCTTAATTTCATTTACAATGGTACCGTAAGCAACGTGAACCGTACTCATTGCCTCTGTATTGAGCATGTCTACAATGACCTTTGCGGTATGCATCAGAGACTCGTAGTTTTCGTTCGGCTTCAATTCCTTGACAATAATGATGTTCTTCTCGTCCACTGCCGTAATGAAATCCTTTGCCTTGCCGGCAAACAGGGTACGTACCGTCTCCAGTGCGTTGGTATCCTTCTCATTCTTCGTCTCAATCAAATAAACCACTCTTCTGGCTTCCGTCTCAATATGAAGCTTCTTTGCGCGGTTGTAAATATCAACAAGGAGCAGATTATCCAAAAGCAGATTCTTAATGAAATTATCTTTATCAAAGCGTTCCTTGTAAGCCACCAGCAGATTCTGAATCTGGAAGGTAGCCAATTTACCAACCATATATACATCGTCGGAGTCGCCTTTCGCGAGAAGAATGTACTCCAGCTGGTGATCGTCATATACCTTAAAAAACTGATACTCCTGAATTACCTGACTGTCGGCAGGAGACTCGGCAAATGCAGAAACCAAAGACTCATAATTCTCTGCATTGCTCATAGTTGTTGCCAGGGGCTTACCCTCCGTATCCATTACGCACAGGTCTACTCTGGCAATTGATTTCATGCCGTCAATTGTATTTTGAAGTATCTGATTCGATATCATGATTCACCACGCCTTTCCTACTGCCTTCTCACTCGTTTCCGACGAAATAACCCCTGGTACCCATAGGCGCACCGCCTACTTTCCATACATACCACATGTATTGTAACATTTTCGTAATAAAATGGCAAGCATTTTACAGAAAAAACACATATCCTCCATACAAAGAAGGCACCTGCATTTCTGCAAGTGCCCGCTTTTTTATTCAACGTCTTTCTAAAAACATCTAATCTCCTTTGCCAGACTAAACGGAATAATCTCTCCCGCATTTGTTTCAGTATATGCTTTTTCTTCATGCATATAATCAACAATTTCCTTTGCTTTATAATCTCTGAATTTCTCTATCACTTTATCTAATATAGCTTTCTCCTTATCACTTAATATAGAATAATCCATTCCGAAAGTTGGATAAATGTGAAGCATGGTATCATAATTATAGCTCATTTCCTCTTTAACATTAAGATTTTCAAGATTCATTAAACTATAATGCCCAATGGGTAATGCTCCCATCTGCTCATGTCTATAAACCATACCGGACATTGCCGAACCATTCTCGATAAATGACAATACATCAGAATACCAAAGCATTTTCATAAGCTTTACTTTGAAGAGATTAGCTACCTTTTCCGCAATATAAGATATCATTGCCTCTATCTTATCAATATTTAATACAGCAAATCCATTTGAGTCCGATGCCTCTTCAAAACTCGCATATTCTCCCGCAAAAGCTTGACGAGTCAAATACTCCTTCCCATAGGAATCGAGTTTTTCAACTATTTTTGACTTTATTTCTATCCTCTTCATCAAAGTGAATTTATCCGCATTCTTCTTCAAAAAATCTAATGCTTGAAGTGGATTATCCTTAATCAAACGAAGCATAGTATCGTAGGCTTCATCTTGGATTGCTTTACTCTCATAACGTGAAATAGTTGCTTCTCCCCATCCGAGAAGCTTTGCTAAATCAACTTGGGACAAACCATAACATTCTCTTATTTCAACGATTTCATAAGAGGTAAGTAATCCCTTTTTAATGCGATAAGCATTTCTAGCATTTAACAAATTCTCATTAGTCAATAATCCCGTTTCAAACTCATTCTCATCTTCATCCGAATTGGCGCAAAAATAAAACCTCTCTTCGTAGGCTACATCTTCCCCTTTTAACGTGATTGTTGTAACGCGTTTTCTCTCCTCTACTTCATGTGTCTTGTCACATAAAGGACAATTCATATGAATTTTCTTTAATAATGTGCCGGTCTCCATTTGTCTTACCTCCTTTGCCAACCCATTATGCATAAGGAAATGTCATTATTTCCTTCGCATAATGAAAAGACACGCATAATACATGTTGCTTTTCTCTTTTAATCTTTAACTTTACATATACAAGCTTACTATTTATATCTTTCCCAAAAACAAATAATAATGGGGGATTTACGTCATCTTTATCTATTTTTGTTTCTGAATATTCTGCTACGGTAAGTTCTTTCAGCCGCTCTACTACATCTTCCGTATCGTAATCTAAATCCAACAAAGTATATGGCGTTGAATACTTTTTATCTTCTCCTTGTTTGTTTTTTCCAACTAATGTCAAATCTGTATCTATATTAAAATCCGCATTCTCAAGCAATGACTTTAGCTCTTCTAAGAATGCAATGACTTCTCTTTTTTTCGATTGTGTACTAAGGAAAATTGTAATCACCTCCATGGCTCATGTACTATCATTTGATAGTATACCTTCTAATTGATAGTCTGTCAAGCAGCTTATAAAAAAAGACTCCTCTCTGAACATAAACTCGTCTTTTTGTCGTTCCAAAACACGGAATTTCCCATGGAACAAAAAAAGCGCCTCTTCCTTTCGGAAGAGGCGCTAAATAAGCGTAGAGATTAGTGTGTAATAATCTGCTCGGTTTCCTTGTCGAAAACATGCATCTTGGTAAGATCCATAGCGATGGTAACGGTGTCGCCGGGTCTTGCCTCGGTACGAGGGCTGACTCTTGCGGTGATATCGAAATCATCTACGGAGAAGTACAGGAATACTTCTGCACCAAGGAGCTCGTATACACGTACGGTAGCTGCGAAAGCTGCTTCCGGATGAGCTGCAATAAACTCAACCTCATCCTTAATATCCTCAGGACGGATACCAAGAACAACTTCCTTATCAACATAACCTCCGTCGATAAGCTTCTTAGCACGAGCTTCAGGAACCTTAATCTCGGTAGAACCAAATACAAGATAAAGGTCATTACCCTTAAGAGTACATACGGAATCGATGAAGTTCATCTGAGGAGATCCCATGAAACCTGCTACGAACAAGTTGTTCGGCTTGTCATACAAGTTCTGAGGAGTATCAACCTGCTGGATAACACCATCCTTCATAACTACGATTCTGGTACCAAGGGTCATAGCCTCGGTCTGGTCATGTGTTACGTAAATGATGGTAGCTTCCAATCTCTGGTGAATCTTGGAAATCTCGATACGCATCTGTACACGGAGCTTAGCATCCAGGTTGGATAAAGGCTCATCCATAAGGAATACCTTAGGATTACGTACGATTGCACGACCCATCGCAACTCGCTGTCTCTGACCACCGGAAAGAGCCTTCGGCTTACGATCAAGCAGCTGCTCGATACCGAGAATCTTAGCTGCCTCGTTTACAAGCTTCTCGATCTGATCCTTCGGAACCTTTCTCAGCTTAAGACCGAATGCCATATTATCATATACGGACATATGCGGATACAAAGCGTAGTTCTGGAATACCATTGCGATATCTCTGTCCTTAGGCTCTACATCGTTCATAAGCTTGTCATCGATGTACAGCTCACCACCGGTGATTTCTTCCAAACCGGCGATCATACGAAGGGTGGTGGACTTACCGCAACCGGAAGGACCAACGAAGATGATGAATTCCTTGTCCTTAATATCCAGGTTAAATTCCTTAACAGCAACAAATCCATTCGGATAAGTCTTGTTAATGTTGACGAGTTTCAAACTTGCCATAATAAATTGCCTCCTGTTTTCATTACACTCTAAAATTGACTGCTTAATATATACAATCAGATGATGTAATTGTACACGATGGTAGAAAAAAATTCTATATTGCAAATGTACAAATTGGTATTTTCCATTTTGGTACATTTGCACATTAACTTTCTAAAAAAACGAATTTATGGTGTTTTTGACGAATTTTCCATCCGTTTACTGTTAATTTTCAATAAAGCCTTCTCCTCTTACACTGCGGACATCCTGAATTACAACAAAAGAACGTTCATCAATTTCCCGAATCAAACGCAGCATTTTTGACACTTCACGCTTTGCGACAACGCAATAAACGGTATTTCCTTCCTTTCCGGTGTACATTCCGCGTGAATGAAATTCCGTTACGCCCCGGTCAAGCTCTTTCAGCAACGCCTCGGAAATTTCGTCTGCATGGTCGGACATAATATAAACAGCCTTGGCAAAATGCATCCCTTCCATAACCGCATCGGAAACCTTGGAAAAAATCCATACGACAAACAGGGAGTACAGCGCAATGTTTACGCCGAAAACAAAGATGCTGGCAAGCACGACCGCCCCGTCAAGAAACAGGAGAATGCCCGGTGCCCCGTTCGGATTGCTTTTTCCGGCAAGCAGGATGCTGAGCAGATCGCTGCCGCCTGTGGAACCTCCGGCGGCAAATACCAGCCCAATTCCGAGTCCCATGATAATTCCCCCTGCTGCCGACGACAGCAGATAATCCTCTTCAATGATTGTAAAGTTCGGAATAATATACAAAAAGAAGGTGTTAAGCACGGTTCCCAAAACGGTCCCCTTAATCAGCGCCGGCCCTCTCTGCATATACGCCCAGATAAGCAAAGGCACATTTCCCGCAAGGGTAACCACCCAAAGGGGAACCTTTTCCGCCCCCATCGTCGTCAGAATATGATTCAGCATAATGCCAATGCCGGTAAGTCCCCCGGTCACCAGCTCCATCGGTTCAAAGATGCAGCGAGTGGACAATGCCATCAATCCTGCTCCCGCAGTCAACATTACGAATCTTCTAATTGATTTCCACATGTTTTTCTTTCCGAGTGACTGTTTTATAGCGAAGCCCTGCCTGCACTCCTCGGCAAATGCTTATATTCTGGTACAATCCTTTTTCTTCCGTGGGTTGCCTTCCTCCCCGAAAAGTGGTAAACTCTCTTCATAACTACACCCGGGAGGTTTCTATGAAGGTTTATATCATCACCGGTGCAAGCGGTGACATCGGCAGAGCTATTGCCGTTAAGCTGGCACAGGAAGGACACCGGCTGACGCTTTGCGGCAATCACAACCGCGAGGCGCTTGCGCGTTTATCGCAGACAATTTCACAGGTTGGCTCCTCTGCGCTTCTCTTCACCGGCGATTTGTCCGAGGAAGCATCCGCGAAAGAGGTTATTCGTATGACCTTAGAGCATTACGGCCGAATCGACGGATTGATCAATTCCGTCGGTGCTGCTTCTCTCGGGCTTTTTACCGACCTGTCCACAGACGACTGGAACAAGCTGATGAACGCCAATCTCAACAGTGTTTTCCAGATGTGTCACGCCGCCGTACCTTCCATGGTTTGCCGCAGGCAGGGCACAATTCTGAATATATCCTCTGTCTGGGGTGTGCGCGGCGCCTCTTGCGAGGTTGCCTACTCCGCCGCCAAAGGCGGACTGAATCTGCTTACCAGAGCGCTTGCCAAAGAACTGGCTCTTAGTAATATCAATGTCAATGCCCTCGCGCTTGGCATGGTTAAAACAAAAATGAATGCCATGCTTTCCGAAGAGGAGCAGGCATCCATTGCCGAAGAAATTCCTGCCGGCCGAATCACTACACCGGAGGAGGTTGCCGACATGGTTTCTCTTCTTTTGCAGTCACCCTCCTATCTCACAGGACAAATTATCGGTTTTGACGGCGGCTGGTTTTAACCCGGCCGCGTTTTCTATTCCGGCAAACTGTTTAAGTATGCCATCAGGCCTTCCGCATCGGCCTTCGCCAGCGCATCCAGCGCTTCGTCCGATCCCATAAACGGAATATCGGCTGCACTATCCATATAGCAGTTTTCCACAATGACCGCAACAATTCCGTAATTTGCGCCATGGCGGTTAATCGCATAATAATCTACCGGGACGCCGTTGTCATCTACCGTATCGGTACTGTTACGGCTATACGGTCCGTTATTTTTAAGTCCCAGACCTTCGAGTCTGCTGAGGATGGACTTCGCCAGACGTTCCGATGCATCGTGAATATTCGCCTGCTTGGAGATACAAACCATTGCCCCGTGGGACTCATGGTTCTCCGATGCATTAAAATGAATGCTCAACAGAACATCCGCGTCGGCGTCTGCCGCAGCCTTTACGCGAAGACGCAGATCCTCCGCCAAATCGGAAGACAGCACCTCATTTTCTCCGTGAACAAGAATTACCTGCACATTGGAATAATTCGCCTCGAGGTACGCCTTGATTTTTGAAGCTACCTTCCAGTTCTCATCCTTTTCCGTACGTCCGTCGTACTGTGCTCCGGGATAAGCGCCGCCATGTCCTGCGTCCAATGCCACGATAAAGCTTCGTCCCGGTTTGCCGTCCTCCGGTGTGTCTCCGCCGGGCTCCTTGCCCGGATTGTTCTGTAAATCATCCTTATCGGCAAATCCGTCCCCCGGAATCTCCGCATTGTCTCCCGGATATTCCGGTTCGCCATGCTGTCCGACCTGTTTATACTTTTCTTTTTTTTCGCATCCGACGCCCAAAACAACGATCATTCCGGCAATCAGAAGCAGCATCGCAAAAACAAATCTATTCTTCATCCGTATCCTTCTCCTTACGCCTTTTCCAGCGGACAACCGCAACCACTGCCAGGCATACAACAAGTAATACGCCGGCAAGTACCAGCAACATTAACGGGATATTACGAATTTCCGTAATTCCGGGCGAATGCGTCGGCACCTGGGTTGTCGGCGTCCGGGTCGCCCAAACAGGCATAAAATGCATCACTCTATTCCTCCTCGTCCATGCCCTCGCAGAACAAAAAGCTCATCTTCTCAGGTTCATAGCCAAATGTAACGCCGTTGGACGAATTGATCTGCAAATTAAATATACAGGACTCAAACTGTCCCTTACCCATATGGGATTGGCTGCCGATACCGAGCGCTCTCATACCCTCGAGCGTGATTTCCAGCTTGGTATTGAGAAGCTGCATGTCCATGCTGCCGGAACGACAGACCAAACCGTAACATTCCTTTGCGCAGAGGTAAGCTTTCAAATCCGAATCCTGCATCGACAGGACGCAATTCGTCCCGTCAAGGGAACCGATAACGGAAAGGGAATCTCCGCCGCCGCGGTAAGTTATCTGAAGTCCGTTCAGCGTGATATCCGCTTCCCCGCTGACGGAACCGACTCCGGTGCCGGTGTTGACGTTCATAACAAGATCCAGCTGCGTGTTCCGAATATCAATCGAAACCCGGGAGTAAAATGCACCGCAGGCAATCGCCGTTACACAGTCCATCTGAATCGACATATGCGTATCGGCAATCCGAATTGCCGAAGAAGCATATCCGCCGCCGACGCCGACGCTTTCCCTGCCGCTCGCCTGAATATCCAGATGTCCGCGCATACGAATCGTAATCCCGCCGAAATTCTGCGTTGACGCACCGCCGACGGCATAACATCCGTTGGACTGTACGCGAATCATCAAATCGCCGTCGCCTTCCAGCGTAACCGAAGAGCTTTCGGGTACGCGGACGCCCTTGTTTTGTAATCTAACCTTTCCGTCAATCATAAGATTCGTCTTACAGTTGTTTCCAAGCTCAATACACGGTCGGTTGGAATACCCCTCCAGACCAACATTTTCGAGCGTAAGCACGCCCTCCAGACCATCCGGAACACGAATCGTCATATCAATATAACGTTCCGGATCACCGACAATAATAACGTCGGAACCACCGATCTGTACTTCCGTATATTCTTTGTCGTACAGGTCAATAATATCCACGGTTTCTCCGGACTCGGCGCGGTAGGTCTTCTTTACACGTCCCGTACGGAGACGATTGTTAATATCGATAATCTCTGCAACACGGTCTTTATGAATCCTGTCAACCATTTCATCCTGCGGGCGGCAGGTATAATACCCCTGCACAAGATCCACACCCAGGTTAATTACCGTATAGAGCTCGGTTGCCGTCTCTACACCCTCCGCAAGCGCCATAAATCCATTTTCATGGGCAAATTGGATAACATTGGTAACGAAATGCTGTTTATTGGTATCCTGCGCAATGTCCGTTATCAAACTCCTGTCGATTTTGACATAATTCGGCATATAAGTAAGCAAATTGGATACATTGGAATATCCCGAGCCGTAATCGTCTACCGCCGTTTCAAATCCAATCTGATTGCGTCGGTTTCGGATGGCTACCAGCTGCTCCTCCGCCGCCTCGGTCTGCTCCGTAAATTCTATGACAATCTTACGCAGCAGGTCTCCGTACTGTGCGCAAAGCTTCTCAAAATCGGAATCTTTAAGAGTAGCAACCGGAATACTGTTGATAAACAGTTTTCTCTTCTCAAAAATATCCGGATGCTGCGCCACAACCTCCAGCAGGTTAGAAAATGTATGGTATTCCACATCATACAACCGTCCGTTCCGCTTCGCATGTTCCAAAATCGCAAGCGGAGCAATCCGGCAATCCTTGCCTGAGCGCATCAAAGCCTCATAAGCATAGATTTTACCGTTCCTGCTCTGTACAATCGGCTGGAACTGATAAGTAAATTTATTATCCTCAATAATCTGAAGAACCTGACTCTGTTCTTCCTCGTTGATATGCTCACTTTCCTTTGCATGTGCCCGCAGGCTCTGCTTCAGGTGGCGTCGCTTATAAGTGCAATTATTGGAAATATCCGCAATCTGATCCACATCCGAAACCCATTCGGCAACCCTGGCATTATGAATCTGAATCCGGAACGGCAGCTTTTCATTTAATTCATTCACTTTATCCTGAATGACATTTACCAGATTATCATATTCATCAATCTCATTAGAAAAACGACCGATCAGGAACTCATCGCTGCCGATACGCGCACAAATCTCCTGTTCTCCGGTCACGCCCTCAATCAGTCTGGCAAATGCATAAAGCACCTGATTTCCCTCTTCGCGGCCGTATTTTTCATTGATTTCGGAAAAACGGTCAATATCAAAGGACCATATGCACAAAACCTTCCGTATGGCTTCGAGGGACGTGAATTTTTCGCGAAGGTACTTCAGATAGCCGCGGTAATTGTAAAGCCCGGTCGTAGAATCCTTCACATGGCGCTCCTGCAGAACCTCGTTTAATAGATTTCTGCCGCGTTGAATCTCCAGCGCGTTGGCAACGCTGCGCAGCCACTTGTGCATGCAGTGCTCCGGCCCTCTGCACTGATTTCCGTAGGAAACGGCAACATAACCCATAACATGGGAAACAAAATGAAGCGGCGCCATAACAAATGCCCTGGGGTGGTCGCATGGCTCGTATAGTGCAGGAAGCATCAGCTTCTGCTCAAAGCGGCTGTTCAAATCCACATTGCGGGTCTTCTCATGCGAAATACCGAGAATCATCTGGTCGGTAAAATCTCTGACGGGCTCCCGGCTCCGGAGCGCATTTTCATTGAGACACAAATAAAAGGATTCGTATTTGCCGAGATAATGCGTATACTGATCCGTTTTCCACATGCATGCCTTATAATCCGCACACTCGGTAATCTCTTCGGTCATAAAATTGTAATCAGCTTCAAAGGATGTGCTCTTACTTTCCATCTCTTTTACAAGACGCCGGGAAAAAACGCCGAGGCTTCCCTGATTACAGCCGCAGCTGCACCCGGGAACCAGATAGCAGCACTTTTCCTCAAGAACGGCAAACTCGTCGCGTCCGGCAAGCAGACTCTGCATTTTCCTTGCGGCAGCACATACCGTCGCCTTCGGATTGCGGTCAACCGTTGCCAGCATCCGTTCTTCCTGACCGCTTCTGGACGGAAGTCCGTAACCGACTACGCGAATATCCTTCGGCACATAGACTGCTCTTTCCTCCAGCGCCGCAATCAATGCCGCCGCACTCTCCGCATTGCAGCAGATAAGCGCCTCGGGCAAGCCGCCGGGCTGATGAAGCAGTTCCTGCACGACCGCATCGCCGGAACGAAGCCAGCCGTCTCCGTAATGAACGGACTGTTCATCTGTCTCGAGTCCGTGATTTTTCATTGCATCTAAAAAGTTCTGCCGCAGCAGCCGGTAATAAGGGTTATCATTATTTGGCGCCGACACATATTCAATACGCTTCGCCCCATGAACCGTTGCCAGGTGTTCTACGAGCAGCTCCATTCCCTCTGTCTCGGTAAACGGAATGTACGGATAGTCCCAAAGCTCCGCCTCAACAGATACGACCGGCCCGCGATACTCATCCCGAAGACGTTCCAGCACCCTCTGATGCTGCTGCAAATTCAAGCTTTGCGGAAATACAATGATGCCGTCCAGTTCGTCAAAATTCATCGCATAATAAATACTGCACTCTCCCTCCGCAAAATCCAAATTGATGTCGGAAGCGCACAGCGTTGTAAACACAAGCACATTCATGTCCATTCGGAACAGTTCCTGTTCCAAATAAGCCAACGAACGGCTGTGAAATTCATTCTCCAGCTGTGAAATGATAACACCGATTGTCTTTCTCGTTTTTGCCATCGTATCTTTACCTCGCGCATAAGATCTTGAGTCACGTACCCATAAAAACAATACCACAAAATCGACTGGTTTGCATCTCATTTTTGCTGTGAACGGCAAAAATACGGAAAACCCGTCAATTTTGTGGTATTTTCTTAACGATTTACATAACGATGACCCGGCTGCGGATCGCCCAGTAACTCCGTTACCGTAACAAATTCATATCCCTGATCATGAAGCGTCTTTGCAAGAACGCAGAATGCCTGATAGGAATTCTCATAAATCTCATGCATCAGAATAATATCGCCGTCCTTAACCGTACGCATAACATTATCGATCGTCTTCTGGATGTTTGCCTGATTCAGTGCGTCGTCGCCGCGTTTTTTGTTACGCCAGTCCTCGGAGTCACAGCTCCACAGAATAACCGCGTACGGACATGCGGCAATTCCCTCCTTAGTCATTCGTCCGCCGTAAGGACGCATCAGTCTCGGCGTCTGACCGGTATACTGTTTAATCACTTCCGCAGTTTTTGACAGCTCCGATTTTACAACGTCCGGGGAGGATACATCATAATAATTCTCATGTGTCCAGCCGTGAATCGCAATCTCATTGCCGTTTTCGGCTGCGTAACGGATGCCCTCTGCCGCAGCGTCAAACACACGGTTTCCGACGACAAACCACGTTGCGTGACCGTTATACTTGTTCAACTCATCAACAAATTTCTTCGTCAGCTCAAAATGCGGCCCGTCATCAAAGCTAAATGCAACACGCTTTTTGTTCGGGTCCTGCGGCGGAACCGGCGTTGGCGACGGAATCTCTGTCGGCGTCGGTGTGGGCGACGGCGGTTCCGTCGGCGTTACCAAACTTTCATTGTTATTGCCCGGAACGGAATGCTCCCCTTTCTTAATCTCTTCAAATTTCCTGCCCTTATTGACGGACTGTACCAATACGGCAAATAAGCTGATAATCAAAGCTGCCGCAACGAGCCCCATAAGGCCTTTCAGTACAATCTGAACACGATCCTGCTTCTTTTTCCTGCGTTTCTTCCCTCTGCCCGGAGTTCCTCCTGTCGCCGCCATATTTCCTCCCCATGCTGCCCCTGCAGTTTTACATTTTACTCATTTTTCTCCGTAGATTCGGGCGCTTCCGTCGGCTTAGGCGTAGGAGTTCCGTTCGGATAACGGATGGTTCCTGCCGCACGGTCGGCTTCAATCGCATCTACCGCTTCCATCAATCCACTGAATATTGCTCTTGCGGCAGCTTCCTGTTTATGCTTGTCGGTCACAATCGCCACATCGTTTACATTACTGAGGTATGCAACCTCAAGAAGCGTGACCGGCACCTTTGACTCCTTAACAACCGTATACAGCGTCGCCGCAGGCGAGCAGCCGTTCGGTANNCGGTACGGTTCCCAATGCGGCTGCCGTCTTATCTAACAGAATCGCAGCAAGCCTTTTCGAGTTAAAGGTCTGCCATTCATTCTGCTCCTCATTATAGTAGGCTTCCGTACCGCTGCGGCTTGTACTGTCATGCGCGTTGAAATGAATCGAAAGGAACAAATCCGCCTCAAGCAGATTCGCCAAATCCACGCGCCGGTGCAGGTCGGTACTGTAATCCTCATACAATCTGGAATCACCGAGACGCGTATAGTAGAACTTCGCGCGGTTCTGCATATCAGCTTTTTCCTTCACACCAAGCAAAAACGCCAGTGTCAAATCCTTCTCGCGAATCTTCTCCGCAGAGGACGTTCCCACATCCGGAGCCCCATGTCCCGCGTCAACCAGAATAATCGTATCGTAAAGCTCCCTCGGTTTATAAAAATCGAGGTAAATATAATACGCATCCTCTGAAATATGACATTCAAATACGTTACTTTCTTCAAAAACCAGCGAAGCCTTATAAACAGCTTCACCACTTGGCTCTACGGAAACAATTACATCGGAAAAGTCTCCCCGTACCTGTTGCAGGAATGCTTCCTTACCGGAGGCGTATTTGCCGGAATAAACGCTCTTCAAGTTCTCCGCTGAAAAATGATCCGAGGTAAGACCCTCCACAGACAGAACAATCTTTCCATGAACATAGTCGTCCTCCGCAACCGTTACCTTCATATTCCCCTTTTTTTCAAAGAAAACAACGCGGCTTCCAAGCGTTTCAATTGACTTCAATTCTCTTGCATTTGGAACGTTCTCCCAGCCCGCGGGCAAAGTCGGCGTCGGCGTCGCATGTCCCTCCGCATTGCCCGGAGTATGCTCCGTTTTCAGAACGGAGGTCTTATTTCTGGGCCATACCAGAACCACCATAATCACACAAATAATAAACAAGGGCAGCAAATAGTACCATCTCATCGGAAGCCCCTGATTTTTTCTTTTCTTCGGTCTTTTCTTCTGCATATTCTTCCCTCCATTCCCTAACTACAATTATGCACATTTCAATATAAAAAACAATAGAAAAGCCTCAGATTGGAAAAAGTTAAAAATTTTGTAACAAATAAAAACAGGGAAGTCCAATGCGGATATTCGCAATCCGCTTCGCTGCTTGCTCATAAACTCATTGCCGCTTCGCGGCATATTGGCAGGAGTTTGAACTCCTGCCAAAACAGGGATATTCGCAATCCGCTTCGC
>DLOO01000031.1:76858-81079 GCA_002479645.1 Lachnoclostridium sp. UBA7482
GAAGCGGGAGGACTTCCCTGTTGAGTTTAACTTATTTTCTTCATTTGCAGCTGGCTCAATCGGCCGCTGTCGCACAGCTCCAGTTCTTTCATATTCAAAAAGTCAACCGGCTGATACAACGACGGCGCTTTCGCTTCCGGAATCACACCGCACTCCTGCAGAATCTCCGCAACAAACTGGGAACAGAAGTAATGATATTCCTTCTGACGTTTAATACCGAAATAGCACAGAAACGGTCCGGTCAGGCTGTACCGAAACTTGCCTGAACTAAGCATCTCGTCAAATCGCCTTTCCAGTTTTTCGTAGTTTTCCTCGCTGATTTGCACACGGAACAGAGCATACGGCGCATTCTTGCTTCTGCGCATCAGTCCGCGCTGTACTCCCTCCCGTACAAAGCCGGCGGGCAGCGGTAGATTTGTGTATTTTCTTGAAAAGCTATATACTTTGCTGCATTCCGAATCGAAACTGATTGCCGCGTGAGTGAATTCCGCTTTGGTAACAAAGTGGATAAACCTCGAGAAAATCGTACTCGAACGAATCAGCAATACATAAATATCTGCCATATTACGCACTTCCTCCGACCGTGACAGGATTCGCCGTTCGGCTAAAAACAGGTCGAATCAATAACTTACCGACGGATATTATAGCATATTGTGTCGGTAAAATGCAATCCCTGATTTCGTTCCCCCCACAGCCCCCGAATTTTCATTCGATATTCTTATGTCAGAAAACACGCATTTTCCGGAAAATCCGATAGAGGATATACCCCAGCACGCCGCCTGCGGTATTGAGGATAATATCATCCAAATCGAAGATTCCCACATGGCCGAGGGTCTGCGCGGTTTCCACTGCAAGACTCAGCAGGTAACTTAAGAAAAATGTCACCCAGAGCCGTTTCATGCGCACCGGCAGCAACACCGGCAGAAGTACCCCCAGAGGTACAAAGGCCGCGATATTGCCGACGATATTCGTTACAAACAGCATAGGCATGGCCTGCCGCAGACTTATATAGCGCCGAATCTCCCGAAAAGGCTCCAGGTTATACTGAAAGCCTTCGATTTTCTCCGTCCGGCCGAAATACTCCGACCAGAAGAGAAAATACAGGAGAAATGCCAGATACGCCAAAAACAAAAAACCTACGGTGCCTTTGCCGAACACTCTCTTTTTCTTCAAATCTCTGCCTCTTTCTTACACTTTTGACACATGCAATCAGGATCGGAGTTCTGCTCCCAGCTTACGAAGACCGGCAAGAACCTTATTCATAACCTCAGTAATTTCTTCCTCGCCGAGGGTATGATCCTTTGCCTGCAGACGGATAGAGTAAGCCATGGATTTGAAGCCCTCCTGAATCTGCGCACCCTCGTAGATATCGAAAAGTTCACAGCTTGCCAGAAGCTTGCCTGCATTCTTGCGGATTACCTCTTCTACCTGACCTGCCGGAATCTCCTTCTTCATAAGCATACTCAGGTCTCTCGTTACAACCGGGAATTTGGCAATGCCCTCGTACTTGATGTCGAAACTTGCGTAAGGAATGATTTCCGGCATATCAAGAACTGCGAGATATGCTCTCTCGGAAAGGTCATAATTCTCGGCAACTGCCGGATGAACCTCACCGAGGTAACCGATGACCTTGCCCTTGTAGCTGATATTTGCCTGACGACCCGGATGAAGGAATGTCTTGCCTGCATTGGGATCGTAGGAAATGCTGCCGGCAAGACCTGCCTTGCGGAGATAATCCTCCGCAACGCCCTTCATTGCAAAGAAATCGCCTTCGCCGTAGAAACCAAATACAAACTCCTTGCGCTCGTCCGGAAGCTCAGTAAGCGGAAGCGCCTTCGGAATATATACCGTAGCAACTTCGTAGAGACGGACGTTTTTGTTTCTGCGATTTGCGTTCGTTGCAAGGGAGGTAAGCAGACCGCTTACCGGAAGGGTTCTCATAATGGAGAAATCCTCACCGAGCGGATTGCTGATGGTTACCGTCTGACGAGCCGGGTCATCTGCCGCAACACAAAGCTTGTCAAATACCTTCGGGCTTTCAAAGCTGTAGGTCATTGCCTCGGAGAAGCCGTAGTGTTCGGCAACCTCACGTCCGAGGTCAATCACACGATGGGAAAAGCTCACCTTACCGGTCATTGCTTCACCGGAAGGAAGTGTCATCGGAATCTTGTCATAGCCGTAGAAACGTGCAACCTCCTCGTCAAGGTCTGCCTGAGAAAGGACATCCTGTCTCCAGGTAGGAACCACGATTTCACCCGCCGTCTCATCGTACGCAAGATCAACCATCTTGAAGTAGGAAATCATCTCTTCTGCGGAAAGGTCGGTACCGAGTACCTGATTGGTTCTCTCAGCCGAGAACGGCACTCTCCAATCTTCCTTTTTGTTCGGATACACATCCACGCAGCCGGCAACAACATCACCGGCATCCAGCTCTTCAATCAACTGGCAGGCACGGTTCATGGCTTCCATCGCAGTGTTCGGGTCAAGTCCCTTTTCAAACTTTGCCTGCGCATCGGTACGCATACCAAGCTTCTTACCGGACAGACGGATGTTGGTACCGTCGAAGCAGGCAGCCTCGAACAGCATGGTCTTAACCTCATCGGTAATCTTACTGTTCTCACCGCCCATGATACCGGCGATACCGACAGCCTTCTCGCCGTCGCAAATCATCAAAATGCTCTCATCCACGGAGCGATCCTGACCATCCAGGGTTCGGAACTTCTCGCCATTTGCCGCACGACGGACAACAATCTTCCTGTCGGCAATGGTGTCAAGGTCATATGCATGCATCGGCTGACCGTACTCTTCCATAACATAGTTGGTAATATCAACGATGTTGTTAATCGGACGGATACCGCAGGATGCCAGTCTTCTCTGCATCCATAGCGGGGACGGAGCCAAACGGATATTCTTAACTACGCGGCCGACATAACGGGAGCAAAGGTCCGGAGCCTGAATCTCAACAGAGATTTCATCCTCAGCGCTGCCCTCCTTGCCGGTCTCGGTAATTACCGGGGGAAGGAACGGCTTACGGAAAGTAGCGGCAACCTCTCTTGCAATACCAACCATGCTGAAGCAGTCCACACGGTTGCTGGTAATTTCAAATTCAAAATTCACATCGTGAAGTCCCAGAACCTCCACCGCGTCATCGCCGACCTGTACGTTCGGGTAAAGCTTCTCATCGAAGATGTAAATGCCGTCAACTGCTGCTTCGGGATACATTTCGGTCGTAGAACCAAGCTCTTCGATGGAGCACATCATACCACAGGACTCCACTCCGCGGAGCTTGCCCCGTTTAATCCGGATTCCTCCCGGAGTCTTCTTCCCGTCATGACCGCCTGCCACACGGCCGCCGTCAAGAACAACCGGAACGACAGCGCCGACAAATACATTCTTCGCGCCGGTAACAATCTGTACCTGCTCGCCGTCTTTGCCGATCTGCACCTGACATACAACCAATTTATCTGCATCCGGATGGGGTGCAATCTCCAAAATCTTACCGACAACAATCTTCTCAAGGTCGGCGTCCAAACATGCAAAGCCCTCTACCTTCGTACCGGTCAGAGTCATGGCGTCGGTGAATTCCTGTGCGGTGCAGTCAAGCTCCGGCACATAGGCTTTCATCCAGGATAATGATGTATTCATAAATTGTTTCCTCTCTTTCTTCCCTTAGAACTGCTTTAAGAAACGAACATCGTTCTCGTAAAGCAAACGCATGTCGTCAATTTCGTACTTCAGAAGTGCGATACGCTCCAGACCTACGCCAAATGCAAATCCGGTATATTCCTCAGGGTCAACACCGCTCATCGTAAGAACTCTAGGGTGAACCATACCGCAGCCGAGAATTTCGATCCAACCGCTGCCCTTACAGAAAGNNCCCTTACCGCCGCACTTAAAGCAGGTAACGTCCATCTCGGCGGAAGGCTCGGTAAACGGGAAATGATGCGGACGGAATTTAACCTTTGTCCCCTCGCCGAAAAGCTCCTTTGCAAATTCTGCCAAAGTTCCCTTCAGGTCTGCAAAGGTGATATTCTTGTCGATAACAAGACCCTCTATCTGATGGAAGCAGGGAGAATGGGTTGCATCTACTTCGTCGGAACGATATACACGTCCGGGAGAAATCATACGAATCGGCAGTCTGCCCTTCTCCATCTCATGAACCTGCGTCGAGGAGGTCTGGGTACGGAGGAGGATATCGCCGGTAATGTAGAACGTATCCTG
>DLOO01000031.1:81179-81316 GCA_002479645.1 Lachnoclostridium sp. UBA7482
AAGCGCTACATTATTGGGATGACGGTGCCCACCCTCAAGCTTCCTTGCAGGCAAGGTAACATCAATGGTTTCCGCCTTCATCTTCTCTTCGCGAAGCTTTGCGGTAAATGCCTCCTTAACCTCGTCAAGACGACCCT
>DLOO01000038.1:0-10116 GCA_002479645.1 Lachnoclostridium sp. UBA7482
TCCAATGTTAAGTCTGTAAAGGTTAAAGTAAACGGCGGAACCAAGAAGATGCATGTGTGTACATCCTGCTTGCGCTCCGGCCTGGTTGAAAGAGCATAATTTTATAGTACGGAAAGTACGAAAAACNNGAGAGTGTCCCGGGACACTCTCTTTTTCGTTGCATAGGAAATCCCCTTGGAACAAAAAAGAGAGCGAAACGGGATAGTGTCTTGGCTTGTAGGAGGTTATCGGGGAATAAGGTGTTCAAATGACAAAAGGTCAAGTGCGGCTTGTCTGCACGATGAATTTATACAACAGATGCGGAAGACAAGCTTGCTTGTAGTTCCGCGTCTGTTGTATAAATCGCAGTATCGCTATGCGATACGCGACCTTTTGTCTATGCAACCGAAACCCCAAAATTCATGCTTCCCTAACTGCAGAACAATCGGTAGCCGAGTATCAGACACAGGACAATGATGCAGAGGGCTACCAGTCCGTTTCGGATAAAAAGCATAAATGTCATACCGATGGCAATCCAGAAAAGAATAAAACCGACCAGACGTTTCATGATAGTACCTCACCGGCTTCTGATGAATTTTATGCAATTGGAAAGAAAAAAAGAAATAAACCGAAAGAAAAACAACCAAAATAAAAGAAAAAGGTTTATTTTTCCGTGTTTTGGAGTTATAATCATTCCAAAGGGTTATGCCCGCAGTCGTTACGGCTGTTCTGAGTTCGCTCAAAATGCTTATAAATATAAAGGAGGGCTACTATATGGATGGTAATCTGACAACTAGTATCGGAGATGTATTTATCGATTATGGTGTCATTGCAAAGTATGCCGGTTCTGCCGCAGTGGAGTGCTTCGGAATCGTAGGTATGGCAGCTGTCAGTATGAAGGATGGTTTGGCACGTCTTCTTCGCAAGGAGAGTTTAAGCAAAGGCGTAACAGTCAAAGTAAACGAAAACAGAATCACGATTGATATGCATGTAATTGTATCTTATGGAATCAGTATCGCTGCAGTTACCGCAAATCTTTGTGAAAATGTAAAATATCGTGTGGAAGAGCTTTCGGGTCTTGCCGTTGAGAAGGTCAATGTGTATGTCGAAGGCGTACGCGTAATTGACTAGACTTAAGGAGGAAGAAAACAGTGGCAAGAGTAACTATGGATGCTGCTATGCTGCGTAATTGCTTTTACGCAGGTGCAAAGAAGCTGGAATCTGAAAAAGAGGTTATTAACGAACTGAATGTTTTCCCGGTTCCGGACGGTGATACCGGTACCAATATGACCCTGACCATTATGTCTGCGGTAAAGGAGGTCAGCCAGATTTCAGAGTTCAGTATGAAGACTCTGGCAAAGGCAATGTCTTCCGGTTCCCTGAAGGGCGCAAGAGGGAATTCCGGCGTTATTTTATCTCAGCTTTTGAGAGGATTTTCCAAGGCAATTGCCGAATATGAAGAGATTACGGTTCCTGTACTTGCGGAAGCCTTTGCAAAGGCCGTTGATACCGCTTATGCTGCGGTTATGAAGCCGAAGGAGGGTACGATTCTTACCGTTGCGAAGGCAGGCGCGGTTTGCGCCGGTGAGATTGCGGACGAGGTAGAAGACCTTGAGGAATTTGCCCAAACCGTAATTGCGCGTATGCAGGAGGCATTGGATCATACTCCCGAGCTTTTGCCGGTATTGAAGGAAGCAGGCGTTGTGGATTCCGGCGGACAGGGTCTTATGGAAGTGATGCACGGTGCATACGATGTCCTGACGGGCAAGGAAACAGATTATAACTTCGTTCCCGCAAAGGAGAGTGCGTCGCCTGCAAAGCGCGGAGCTGCAGCAGACGATATCTCAACCGCCGACATCAAGTTTGGCTATTGTACCGAATTTATCATCCTTCTTGAAAAGGAGTTCCCGATTGAGACAGAGACCGCATTTAAGGCTTATCTATCCTCCATCGGTGATTCCATCGTATGCGTGGCCGATGATGAGGTTGTTAAGGTTCACGTTCATACCAACGATCCCGGTCTTGCGATTCAGAAGGCGCTCACCTTCGGTCAGTTGACCCGCATGAAGATTGATAACATGCGTGAGGAGCACAATGAGCGGGTAATCCGGGGTTCTGAGGCAATCACCGGGGAGCAGGAGGCAGCGCCCCCTGCAAAGGAAGAACCCAGAAAGCCGGTAGGATTTATTGCCGTATCTGTCGGCGCAGGAATGGATGAGATTTTCACCGGCCTCGGTGTTGATTACATTATTTCCGGCGGTCAGACCATGAATCCGAGTACCGAGGATATGTTAAATGCAATTGCGAATGTAAATGCGGACTGCGTCTACATCCTTCCGAATAACAGCAACATTATTCTGGCTGCACAGCAGGCCAAATCGCTTACCGAGGATAAGCAGATTGTCGTAATTCCGAGCAAAACTGCGCCGCAGGGTATTGCGGCAATTATAAATTTCGTATTTGACAAGAGTGCGGAAGAAAATGAAGCAGCCATGATAGAAGCCCTGAAGGCCGTAAAGAGCGGTCAGGTGACCTACGCGGTTCGTGATACGAACTTCGAGGGGAAGGAGATTCATGAGGGCGATATCATGGGTATCGGCGATGCAGGCATCATTTCCGTAGGAGAGAATGTTACGGATACCACATTTGAGATGCTTGAAGAGCTGATTGATGAGGATTCCGAGCTTGTCAGCCTCTACTACGGGGAAGGAATTTTCGAGGAAGATGCGCAGGAGCTCGCAGACCGGATTATGGAGGCGCATCCTCTGGTTGATGTTGAGGTTCATGCGGGCGGTCAGCCGATTTACTATTACATTCTTTCTGTGGAATAAAAGAATCAGGCAATCGAAAAACGGATCTTAGTATCCGTTTTTCTTATACAGGGGATATTATGCAGGTCAGCGATTCTATTCTGAAAATCAAAGGTATCGGGGAGAAATCCGCAGAGTGTTATCACAAGCTGGGGATTTATTCCGTCATGGATCTGCTGAACTTTTATCCCCGGGATTATGAGCATTTTGAACTTCCGAAACCGATTGCCGATTTGCAGGAGGGAGAGGTTGCCGGTATTGAGTGTTATCCGGTGGAAAGCCCCAAAATCATCCCCGGCAAGCGGACGAAGATTCTGCTTGTGAAGGCAAAGGATTATTCCGGCATGATAGAACTCAAATGGTTTAATCAGCCGTATCTTCGCAGCCGCCTTGTGATGGGAACGCACCTGATTTTCCGTGGAAAGGTGACGGTAGAACGGAAGGCATTTCAGATGATTCAGCCGGAGATCTATGAAAAGGACGCTTACCGGACGCTCCTTAAGAGTCTGAAGCCGGTGTACCGTGTGACGGACGGTTTGTCACGAAACGGTATTGTAAAATCGATGCGCCTGGCACTGGATGCTACGGAGATTCCGGACTGGATTCCGGCAAGATTCAAAAAGCAGTATGAGTTAATGTCCCTTGGAAAGGCCTATGAGCATATTCACTTCCCGGTTGACGAGGAGGAAACCAGGACGGCAGTGCGTCGTCTCGCCTTTGATGAATTTTTCAAAATGTATCTGTCCATCCGTCTCTGTAAGACGCTGGCGGAGCAGAAGAGCAACCGATATCCGGTATATCAGACCGGACTTGCGGAAAAACTGGAGCAAAGTCTGCCGTATCAGCTGACGGCTGCGCAGAAGCGGGCGTATGCAGAGATTCTCGGCGATATGCGGTCGGAGGTGCCGATGCAGCGTCTTCTGGAGGGCGATGTCGGTTCCGGTAAGACCATTATAGCCATGCTTGCGCTTTTGTGTGTGGTTGAGAACGGTTACCAGGGATGCCTGATGGCGCCGACCGAGGTACTTGCCATCCAGCATTACGAGCAATTCAGCAAAATGCTGAAGCCCTTTGGCGTTTCCGTTGGTTTGCTGGTCGGTTCGCAGACCGCGGCAGTTAAGAAGATTACCAGAAGTCAGGCGGAGCAGGGGAAATTACAGATTCTCATCGGTACGCATGCGCTTTTGCAGG
The DNA here is from genome assembly GCA_002479645.1 of Lachnoclostridium sp. UBA7482. GTDB lineage: Bacteria > Bacillota > Clostridia > Lachnospirales > Lachnospiraceae > ISDg. The sequence goes on from DLOO01000038.1 coordinate 3,981, forward strand.
ATTCGGTCGCATTTGCCGGACTGGGACTTGCGGTGATTGACGAGCAGCACCGCTTTGGCGTAAAACAGAGAGAGCAGCTGCTTTTGAAATCGGAGGCGCCGCATTTGCTGATTATGAGCGCGACGCCGATTCCGAGAACGTTAGCCATGATGCTGTACGGCGATATGGCGCTTTCTGTTCTTGACGAGATGCCGAAGAACCGGAAGCCGATAAAGACCTGTGTGGTGGATGCCGGTTATCGGCCGACGGTATATAAGTTTTTTACCGACCAGATCAGTCACGGTCACCAAGGATATATGATTTGCCCTATGATTGCGGAGAGCGAAAGCATGGAGGCGGAGGATGTAACCAACTACACCGAGCGGCTTCGGAAGGAACTTCCCTTCGGAACCCGGATTGAGTGTCTGCACGGGAAAATGCCTGCTGCCAAAAAGAACGAATTGATGGAACGCTTTTCCGGGGGAAAAATCGATATTCTTGTCAGCACTACGGTGATTGAAGTCGGGATTAATGTGCCGAATGCCACGGTTATGGCAATTGAAAATGCAGAACGGTTCGGCCTTGCGACGCTGCACCAGCTGCGCGGTCGTGTCGGACGAGGCAGTGACCAGTCGTATTGTATCCTTGTGCAGGGGAAGACCGGAGAAGAGTCGAAAAATCGCCTGGAGGCTCTATGCAAATCGCAGGACGGATTTGCCCTGGCGGAGGAGGATTTGCGCCTTCGAGGTCCCGGAGATTTCTTCGGCATTCGGCAGAGCGGGGATTTCCCGTTCCTGATTGCGGATGTTTTCCGCGACGCGGCGATTCTTGCGATGGCAAGGGAGGCTTCGGAGAGCCTGAGCGAAGAAGAATATACACGATTATCGCAGGAAATTGTTGCGGGAGGCTCCCTCTCTGTGGTATATTAATAGAATATGGTGCGCCTGTCCGGCGAGCCTTTTCTATGGATTTACATGCGAATGGATTTTTTAGATAAACGGAGGAATGACCATGTTAGGTCTTATCTATTTGTGCCTATGTTTTACCGTCGGTTTTACAGTATGTTCTTTGGTTTGGCCGAATCTCGGTCAGCGGACAGAAAAAACCATCTGGGGGAGTTGTGTTAAACTCAGCCCGATTTTCCTGCAGCTTCCGGCATGGTACCTGACAGGGACGATTCTGATGACATGGTGTACGTATTTGCTTGCATATTTATTTCGCAGCATGAAATCACCGCTTGTATTTGCAAATGGGATTGTGATTCCGGTTGCGATGGCGTTTTCGGCGGTTGGTATTGTCCGGGCTTTGATTTTGCGTAAGGAAAAGAAGATAAAGCCTTTCGCGGGGCTTCGTTATGCGGAGCTTGTGTTTATTGCCTGTACGGTAATGCTTGTCCTGCTTCTGATGTGGTGGTCGTTTTTTATCCGGGAAGGAAAGCTGTATGTCGGCTTTACCATCTATTCTGATTTTGCCCCGCACCTTGGGATGATTCGTTCTTTCTCGGTGGGCAACAACTTCCCGACACAGTATTCGCACTTTGCCGGAGAAGATATTAAATATCACTTTATGTTCCAGTTCCACGTCGGAAATCTCGAGTTTCTCGGGCTGCCGATCGATTATGCATTTAACCTCCCGAGTATGTTTTCCCTGACCTTTGCGATCTTCCTTTTGTATGCATTGACCGTGAAGCTGACGGGACGAAGATTTACCGGCTATCTTGCCTGCCTGTTTTTTGTATTTCGGAGCAGCGACGCTTTCTTTGATTTTATTGCCCGGATTCCGAAGGGGCAGGACATCTGGAAGACATTGAAGGAAAATATGACCTATATCGGGACAACCGAGCATGAGGACTGGGGGCTTTGGAACCTCAATGTGTATTGTAATCAGCGCCATTTGGCACTTGGGATCTGCGTGATGCTGTTCCTGATTTATATGCTGATTGATTACGTATATGCCGGAATTGTCCGTGTGAAAAAGGCGCGTATTCGTGCCAATGCACAGTTTGCCGAGGAGAACGGAGAGGAGCTGCTTCCGCTTGAGAACCTCGGATGTATTTTGAAAGAAAGCCTGTTCCGTCCGGAGGGCTGGATGCCGGTATCTTTGGCGTCCTGCATCGGTCTCGGTATCCTGCTCGGAGCGGCGTCGTTCTTTAACGGAGCCTGTGTTATCGCTTGTCTGGGCGTGCTTTTTGTACTGGCGCTTGTGTCTGACCATCGAATGGAATATGCATTTATTGCAATGATTACTGTTTTGATGACTTTGCTGCAGTCCGGCTTTTTTATCGATGGTTCGGTCGTGCAAGCCAAGTATTTCTTCGGATTTTTGGCAGCCAACAAAACCTTCTTCGGCGCATGGGATTATCTTTCCACTATGTGCGGTATCCTTCCGATACTGGCACTTGCGGGCTTCTTACTATCGGACGGACCGAGAAAATGGATCATGTTCGCATTTACGACGCCGATTATTGTAGCATTTACTTTGTCGCTTACGATTGATATTACGGTTAACCACAAATACGTTATGCTCGGAGTCATGCTGCTCTCCATTTATGCTGCGATTTTTGTAAACTGGCTGTGGCATCAAAAAGGAATCTGCGTCAAATTCGTCAGCTTGTTTTTAGTGGTAACCATGACGATTACCGGGCTGTATGACCTGACCTTAGTTATCAAGAAGAACGACAGTAATAAAGGATACTGCATGGTATTTGACCCGGAGGACCCGAGAACCGTATGGGTTCGGGACAATGCAACCTCAAAGGACATTTTCCTGTCGAGTTATTATTCACTCCATCCGGTAGTGCTGGGCGGCGCGATGTTATACTACGGCTGGCCGTATTACGCATGGTCCGCAGGTTACGACACCGATACACGCAATCAGAAGGTTTGGGATATGTATATGGCGAGCACGTCGGAACGTCTGGATCTGCTGGTGAAGGAGGAGAATATCCGCTATATCATCGTGGATGACGATGTCCGCAATTCATCGGAATACGAGGTCAACGAGGAGAATATCCGAGCAACCTACCAGTGTGTATTTACAAGCGGTACGACCGATATTTATGACACGACTATCCGGCTTAGATAAACAGCCCAATTTGAGAAAGAGAGGATAAAAATATGGACAAGTTAATGATCGTCATTCCTGCCTACAACGAGGAGGCAAACATTGAAACCGTAATTCGCGAATGGTATCCGATTATTGAGGATAAGAGCGAGGACAGCCGTCTGGTTGTCATTGATGACGGAAGTAAGGACAGCACTTATGAAATTATGTGCCGCCTTCAGGAAGAGTTTCCGAAGCTTACCGCACTGACCAAGCCGAACGGCGGTCATGGCGCTACGGTTCTCTACGGATATCGCTACGCGCTCGAGAACGGTGCGGATTATGTGTTCCAGACCGATTCTGACGGACAGACCAGACCGGATGAATTTCCTCCTTTCTGGAAGCGTCGTAAGAAGTATGCGATGGTTATCGGTCACAGAAAGGGCAGACAGGACGGTTTTTCCAGAGTATTCGTTACAAAGACTCTGAAATTAGTATGCCTTATTTGCTTTGGCGTAAAGGTTACCGATGCCAATACGCCGTTCCGCTTAATGCAGGCAGAAACGCTGAAGAAGAGTCTTAAGGTGATTCCTGAGAATTACAATCTGCCGAATGTCATCATTTCCGTTCTTTATGCAAAGAGAAAGTACCCGGTACAGTATCGCCCGATTACCTTCCGTCCGAGACAGGGTGGGGTAAATTCCATCAACATGAAGCGTATCTTCAAAATCGGAAAGCAGGCGCTGCACGACTTCCGCGAGATAAATCGTGCATTGAAGAAGTCCGGTAACAGCACGGAGGCATAAGATGCAGAACAAATTCGATCGTATTTCCATACTGAAAATTTTCTATGCAATCATTGCATTTTGCTTTTTCTTTTATTTTGGTCTGCGCTACATCGGGTCGGAGGATTTCTCTGTTGTATTGACCTGGTGGCTGACGTTAATGCTTCTCGGTGTGAGTGTCCAGCCTTTGGCTATGATGGTATTTCACCGGTTCCATGACGGCGGATGGGTTTTCTCGAAGACGCTCGGTATCGCGCTGTCCGGCTGGCTGATGTGGTTCCTGTCTTCCTGCCACATTTTGAAATTTACCCGTACGGCAAGCTTTGCGGTTCTGTTTCTTTGCTTTGGTCTTAGTATTCTCTGTTTTGAACTGGTCGTGCGAAAGAACAACCGCAAGCAGAAATATTTTGCATATTATACTCCGAGCCGCATCAGTTCGATTCTGTCTGCGGAAGCGATTTTCTTCGCGTTTCTTGTTGTATGGTGCTACATCAAGGGGTATAATCCGGATGCCTTCGGTACCGAGCGTTTTATGGACTACAGCTACATGATGTCGCTTAACCGTACCGATTATATGCCGGCAAAGGACGTATGGCTTTCCGGTAACGGAATCAATTACTATTATGTCGGACAGTATATGGCAACCTTCGTTACCAAGCTTTCCGGCGTCGGTGTTTCTTACGGATATAATCTTTCCATGATGATGCTTGCCGCTTTCGGTTTCAGCCTTCCTTATTCGCTTGGCGTAAACCTGATGCGCAGCTTCCTTCTGGACGGAAGACGGGTCGGTTCCGCGAAGGAGGAGCAGCGGCTTCGCCGAATCGGCGCGGTTACGGAGGACAATCCGAATCCGTTCTTTCGCCCGGTATTTTCCGGTATCATTTCCGGTCTTGCAGTTTCTATCGCCGGCAATATGCATTATCCGATTTATAAGTACCTGTACCCGAAGCTTCAGCGTATGAACGGGGCGGAGGATATTTACAAATACTGGTTTCCGGATGCAACGCGTTTTATCGGNNGCCGGATACCGATGACAAGACGATTCATGAATTCCCTATTTACAGTTATGTTGTAGGTGATTTGCATGCCCATGTTATCAATACGATTTTTGTATTTACCGTTGTTGCCATTCTGTTTGCATGGCTTCTGCGCAGAAAAACGCAGATGGATGCAGTTCGTGCGGGTGTGGCAGTGGAAGAGCCGGATTTGTTGAAGGAAGTGTTCCAAAAGGAACTGATTCTCTGTGCGTTTTTTGTTGGTTTGTTCCACATGACAAACTACTGGGATTTCCCGATTTACTTTGTTGTATGCGGTGCGGTAATCCTGTTTTCAAATCTGGTTGTATATTCCTTCGGCAAGAAGGCATGGTATCTGACCGCTTATCAGGCAGCGCTGTTTATTATCGTCGGAATTGTGGTGAGTTTACCGTTTACGTTGTCCTTTGACAGCATTTCCACGGCAATCATGCTTTGCGACAAACATACGGCATTTAAGCAGCTGCTTGTTCTGTGGGGACTTCCGGTCGGATGTATCCTGATTTATTTCATCATCCTGATTGGGGAAGTTTCCGGAAAATTAGCGAAGACAAGGAACGAGAAAAATGAACTCTGGATTACACGTTTTATCCGTAATTTGTCGGTTGTTGATTTATTTGTTCTGACAATCGGTCTTTGCGCCATCGGTTTGGTTCTGCTGCCGGAGATTATCTATGTAAAGGATATTTATTCCGGTTCCTACAAGAGAGCCAATACGATGTTTAAGCTTTGCTATCAGGCATTTATTCTCTTCGGTATGTCTATGGGATTTATCCTGATTAAGTACGTGTCAATGCCCAGAACCAAGGGACAGAAGGCATTTGCTCTTGCCGGAATTATGCTGTTTGCTACGACGCTCGGTTATTTTAACGAGGCGCTGGAAGCATGGTTTGGCGGAAGATACCGTACCCTGAGTGCATCCCGCTTCCTTTCCGATAATGAAGTTTACAGCAAGGACGATGCGGCAATCAAATATNNTATATCAATGAGAATATCAAGGATCAATGTGTTGTTTTGGAAATGCCGGGGTTGAGTTATACCTTCTTTAATCGTATTTCGGTATTTACCGGTATGGAGACCGTACTCGGCTGGAAGACACATGAGTGGTTGTGGAGAAGCAGCGGAACATTGGATTATCCTGCCATTGTAACGGAACGTCACGACGACGTCATTGCACTGTACACGGCAGAGAATGAAGAAATCGCACGCTTTATCATTGAGAAATATGATATTGACTATATCTACATCGGTGAATGCGAGTATGTGGACGGTTACGCACAGCTGGGAAATGATGAA
>DLOO01000038.1:10149-10367 GCA_002479645.1 Lachnoclostridium sp. UBA7482
CACCAATGTAGAGCTTCTTTGCAGTCTGGGCGAGGTAGTATTCCAGACGCCGGAGGAAGGCGGTAAGCCCGCAACTTATCTGATTAAAGTTGCAAAATAAATAAAAATTTGTGCTGCGTGTCCAATAAATGCACAGATAGACGAGTATACTTGTCCTCAGAAACAAGAGAAAACCTGCCGAAAAAGGGAGGCAGGCACGGACAAAATCCGTGAGTTTT
>DLOO01000038.1:10394-10559 GCA_002479645.1 Lachnoclostridium sp. UBA7482
ATTCGCGAGAATTGGGAGAACTGGAAAGACGGAGTGAGCGGCATTATTGTTGCCATAGTAACCATTCTGTTTTTTGCTGACACCTTTATTGCTTTGGGAATTTCAGCCTTCTGCATGATTCTGCTGACAATTTTCCACGGTTGGGATTTTTAAGTATTGCGCCAT
>DLOO01000038.1:10719-11393 GCA_002479645.1 Lachnoclostridium sp. UBA7482
ATAAAAACAGAAGTAATTAACCGTTTCTGTCGTTTCAACCGCGATTTGTGTCGTTTCACGGTTGGATAGTGGACGATTCAGATATCTCCGTGATACAATCTCAAGTAAAAAGGAGGCGTTTGACATGAAGAAGATTATGATATTCTTTCTTGCATTTTTTATATTAAATGTTTGTTCCATTGCCAGCGCTGAGGACGTTGAGATGGATGCTTCCTATGATTCTAATATGGGTGGAATGACTGCAACCTATGGTAATGGATTCGCAACCGGAAGTCAGGATATACCACCTTTGGGCGGGGGATATAGCGTGATGCTTACTGTTGCAGCAGATACCACATGGACGGCAACGGCCAGTGCTTCGTGGATAACAGTTGTTACTTCCGGTGGGACAGGGACAAGAAGAATATATTATAATGTACCGGTAAATAATGATGAGGTTGCTGCCAGATCAGGAACTATAACTGTACGTTGTGAGAATACATCAGAAGTCTATGTTTTTCATCTTTATCAAAAGAGACGCGTAGTTTGGCCGGTTGGAACTTATGACAGCGCCACAGGAATTCATACGGCAACGGAGCCGCCAGACGATAAGCTGGATAAGGAACTAAGACCTAACAAAGGAAGTGTTGTCACGGGGGTTGGAGATATAACATCGTTTTACGGAGCCAGAGTTA
>DLOO01000038.1:11403-11524 GCA_002479645.1 Lachnoclostridium sp. UBA7482
ATTGGGCTATTGATATTGATGTGGGAGAATCCACAGATATTAAGGCGATGGCTGTGATGAGCGGTGAAGTTTCAAAAGTTGGATTCGATTCGGAAAAGGGTAATTATGTGGAGATAAAACA
>DLOO01000044.1 GCA_002479645.1 Lachnoclostridium sp. UBA7482
TTTTGCCGAAGCGTGCCATGTCGCAGACATGGTACAATAAGGCTGTATTTGGAGATTTGTGTAAATGTGGATAATCTCCGAAGCATATGAAAATAATAGCGAAGTAGGAATTTGTGCGTTAAGTTGTCAGTGGCTGGGGAGTCGCCCTGAACCGAAAAACCGTTACGGTTTGCGATACATTTTCCGCACCCGTTGCTACATATATGAGATGACTCATAATGTGGAAATTATCTGTCTGAAATAAACGGCAGATGAGCGGAGGCATAATACGTTCACATTATGCAGGTTTTTTGAGGAAAGAAGCACTGCACACAAGCAGTGCTTTTTGTATTCAGGGAACGGGAATCCTGTCAACCGGTCGCACATCACATAGTGATGTGCCATTTGCGCAGGGAATGCGTGAGACAAGCTCGCTTGTCATCCGCATTTGTTGTGCAAATGCCGCATGCGGCGAAGCTGCATGCAACCGGTTGACGACTCAGCGCATTCCCATGCGACAAAGGCGCAGCTTACTATTGGAGGTGGTCTGATGGATCAGGAAAAAATTAAAGAAGGCGTAAAATTGATTCTGGAAGGAATCGGAGAGGACGTCGGCAGAGAAGGACTTGCGGACACACCGGCTCGCATTGCGCGGATGTACGAGGAGCTGGCCGGAGGGATGCAGATGGATGCCGGAGAGCACCTGGGGAAGCGCTTCCATGTGGAAGGCAGCGATATGGTTATGGAGAAGGACATTACGTTTTACTCCATGTGTGAGCATCATATGCTGCCGTTTTACGGCAAGGCGCATATTGCGTATGTGCCGACCGACAGCGTTGTGGGGCTGAGTAAAATTGCCCGAACCGTGGAGGTATTTGCCCGCAGATTGCAGCTGCAGGAGCGTCTGACCGCACAGATTGCGGATGCATTTATGGAAAATCTTGCCCCGAAGGGCGTTATGGTTATGATTGAAGCGGAGCATATGTGTATGACTATGCGCGGTATCAAAAAGCCCGGCAGCCGGACGGTAACGGTTGTGACCCGCGGCGTATTTGACGATAACCGCGATTTGCAGGATCGCTTCTATCGGATGTTGGGACGGTAATGTGTATGGAACGTGTGAATCGCATACTGCACGACGAATTGTATCAAAAGTGTCTACAGGCAAATGCGGACTGTGAGCGGGAGCGTATTTTCTGCCGCCACGATATGTCGCATCTGCTGGATGTGGCGCGCCTTGCGTACCTTCGGAATCTCGAAGAAGGGCTTGGAATTGCGAAGGAACTGCTTTATGCCGCGGCGCTTCTGCATGATATCGGCCGCCATGTGCAGTACACGCAGGGGATTTCCCATGAGATTGCGGGCGCGGAGTTGGCGGCAGACATTCTGCGCAGGTGCGGATTTGACGAAGAGGAGACGGCACAGGCAGTCGCGGCAATCGGGACGCATCGCCGCAAGGAAATAGAGGAAGAGCCTACGCTTGGGGGTATTCTGTATTGGGCGGATAAGCAGTCGCGACGCTGCTTTGCGTGCGAGGCTGAGGCAGAGTGTAACTGGCCGGAGGAAAAGAAAAATAAGGGAATCCTGCTGTGAGATGGTTGTAAAGAGCGGTACCCGATGCATGTGGGATTCTGTGATAGGGAGGAACCGAAAATGCGAGTTGGCAGCCGGGAATTTGACACCAAAGGACACACCTATGTGATGGGAATCCTCAATGTGACGCCGGATTCCTTTTCGGACGGCGGCAAATGGAACAACCTTGATGCGGCAGGAAAGCACGTGGAGGAAATGCTTGCGGACGGTGCGGATATGATCGACGTCGGCGGCGAATCGACCCGTCCGGGCTATACGCTGCTTACGGACGAGGAGGAAATTGCGCGCGTTGTGCCTGTGATTTCGATGATTAAGCGCGAATTTGACGTGCCGATTTCGATTGATACGTGCAAAAGTGCAGTCGCGCAGGCGGCTGTGGAGGCGGGCGCGGATATGGTAAATGATATCTGGGGGTTGAAGTACGACCCAAATCTGGCAGCGGTGATTGCGAAAAGCGGCGCGGCATGCTGCCTGATGCATAACCGCGAGGCGGCGGATTATACGGATTTTCGTCAGGATTTGCTCGACGATATGCGTGAGACGATTGCGATTGCGAAGCGTGCCGGGATTGCGGGCGACCGGATAATTCTCGACCCGGGAGTCGGATTTGGCAAGACTTATGAAAATAACCTGACGGCGATTCATCATCTGGATGATTTGCTGACGCTTGGCTACCCGGTGCTTTTGGGGACTTCGCGGAAATCGGTCATCGGACTGACGCTTGATTTGCCGGTGACGGAACGACTGGAAGGCACGCTTGCAACAACGGTTCTTGGCGTTATAAAGGGCGCGATGTTTGTGCGCGTGCATGATGTGAAGGTAAATGCGCGCGCCATCAGGATGACGGAAGCGATTCTGCGGGGATAAGCACCGGCAAGTGATATGGAGCAGGCATTTTTGATGCGCTGCAGGCTGCGGAGGCGATGCAGGCGCGCTGCAGAAGGGACAAATGATGGAACGGCGGGGCATAACCGAAAAGGAGGCAGGGTATGGACAAGATTACGATAAAAGGGCTGGAGGTATTCGCCCATCACGGGGTATATCGCGAGGAGCAGGTTCTCGGACAGAAATTCGTCGTTTCGGCGGAGCTTCTGCTTGATACTGTTAAGGCCGGCCGCTCGGATAAGCTCGAGGAATCGGTAAATTATGCGGAGGTCTGCCATTTTATCACGGATTTTATGAAGGCACATACGTATCAGCTGATTGAGGCGGTTGCGGAGAATCTGGCAATCGGGATTTTACTGAAGTTTGAACTCCTTCGGGGAATTTGCCTGGAGATTGAGAAGCCGTGGGCGCCGATTGGGCTTCCGGTTCAGACGGTGAGCGTGGAGATTTGCCGTTCGTGGCATCGTGTTTATGTGGCGCTCGGCTCGAATCTCGGGGACTCGAAGGCGTATCTGGACGGTGCAGTGAAGGCACTTTCGGAGTCGAGGGGCTGCAAGGTTCGCAGGGTAGCTGACTATATTACGACAAAGCCTTACGGAGTAACGGATCAGCCGGATTTCCTTAACAGTGTGCTCGAGCTTGAGACGCTGCTTGCGCCGGAGGAACTTCTGGAACTTCTTCACGATATTGAAAATCAGGCGGAAAGAAAACGGGAGATCCATTGGGGTCCCCGCACTCTTGATTTGGATATTCTGTTGTATGACAATCTTGTTTTGGATACCCCGGAGCTTGTGATTCCGCACAAGGAGATGCACCTGCGCGATTTTGTTCTGCGTCCGCTTGCGCAGATTGCACCGTATGTACGCCATCCGCTGAATGGAAAGACCGCGAAGGAGATGGACGAGGAGATTACGAAGTAAATGGGTGATAAAGCAATATTTGATAGAAGAAGTATTCGGAAGTTTTCAAATAAGGGTGTGCCAAAAGAAATTATAGATACCATCATAAGTGCAGGTATGGCTGCACCATCAGCAAAAAACAGACAACCGTGGAAATGTATTGTGCTGGGAAATGAGCATAAAGAAGAATTTCTTGCTTGTATGGAAACGGGAATTAAAAGGGAAGAAATCAATGCAGTGCTGCCACAATCCAAAAGTGGATTAACAGACGCAAAAAACACATTACGAATCATGAGGGAAGCCCCTGTTTTGATTGTTATATTAAACACAAATGGGAAAAGTCCATTTGTATCACTTAATGCGGATGAAAGATTTACAGAAATATGCGATAATTTGTCGATAGGTGCATTTATTGAAAATATGCTGTTACAGGCGCAGGAATTAGGAATTGGAACCTTGTGGATTGCCAATACTTGCTTTGCTTACAGAGAGTTGATTTCATATCTTGATACGGAATTTCAGTTGATAGGGGCAATCGCCTTGGGATATGCGAATGAAAATCCAACTGCAAGACCCCGCAAAATGTTTGACGATATAGTTGAGTTTAGAGTATGACATTTGAAGAATTGTACTATTACATGAATGATTTGATCGCGGAAAAAGGAAACCATAAAAGACTATCCGATGTCGAAATGTTTACTTTTGAACCGCATATCAGCATTCCCAATTCCCAATATGGATATAAGAGAGAAGATATTTATTATTTTAACAATGGCAGGCTGATAAAATTATAAACCACATAGACGAAAGGATTTTACATGGGGAAACTAAATGTTGACGGAACGGAGATACAGGTCTTACAGATTGAAGAAGATGACTATATCTCTTTAACTGATATGGTAAGGAAAATTGACAACGGACCTGCCCTGATAGAAAAATGGTTACGCAACAAGAATACAATAGAATTTCTTGGCATATGGGAAGAAATGTACAATGCGGACTTCAATACTGCCGCCTATGAAGAAATAATGTTAGAGGCGGGATTAAACCGATTTATTATGTCGGTTAAACAATGGGTATCACGCACAAATTCAAAGGGCATTGTAGCAAAAGCGGGACGGTATGGTGGAACATACGCATATAAAGATATTGCATTTGAGTTTGCAAGCTGGGTATCTCCGCAGTTCAAATTATATCTTATCAAGGAATTTGAACGATTAAAGAAAGAAGAACAGGCTTTACTTGGATGGAGTGCCAAGAGGGAATTGGCAAAAATCAATTATCAGATACATACCGATGCAATCAAGGTTAATCTTATTCCGCCTGAACTTACGTCACAACAGACTTCTATCATTTACGCATCAGAAGCTGACGTACTGAATATGGCATTATTTGGCATGACAGCGAAACAATGGAGGGATAAGAATCCTGATAAAAAGGGCAATATCAGGGATTATGCGAGTATAAATGAACTGATATGCCTGTCAAATATGGAAAATATCAATGCAGTGCTGATTGAAGATGGTTTGAGCCAAAAAGAACGTTTGATAAAACTTAATAAAATCGCCATACATCAGATGTCTATTTTGGAAGAACAGACTACAAAGGTCTTAAAATAATTTAATTCCCCCGGATTCGGGGGAATTAAAATTATTTCAAGACTGTCTTCTGCATCAACCCACATCTGCAAGTTGTCATCAAGTGCCAATAAATCCATCGGGAATCCGATGGATTGCATATATCAAGTGGTTCGTCTATTGCCAAAGCATTTCAATCAGTTCTTTTCGCCCGATTTATTTTGTGTTATAATTCTTGTATGTTATGGGTTTTTCTTTCCCTTATTTTTGCGCTCATGAGAGTTCGTAACATGAGGGAAAAGTATCTAATACAAGGGAAAGTCTAAGGGCAAATTTACTTGCTATAAATTTAGCATTTTCAAGGGTTTGTGGACTTTTTGAAGATAAGATATAACAGTTAATAAATGCGATAAAAAGTGTCTTATCAGAGTTACATTTGCTAATCACAGTAGCGGAGGGCGTTATGAAATATAAAGCGGTCATTTTTGATTTATTTGAAACCTTAATTACAGAATGGGGACACAAAAAATATACCAAAAATGAGATGTGTGCAGATTTGGGTATTGAAAGAACGAGATTTGATGTTTTTTGGGATGAGAAAGAGCAAGACAGATATACAGGAAGTATAAGCTTTGAAGATTCCATTATTTATGTCTGTAATAATTGCCAAAAACAGATTGATAATACGACGATATCCAATATCATCGATAAAAGAATAAAAACAAAATCTGTATGTTTCGAGCATGTGCACCCACAGGTATTTCAACTGCTGAAGACGTTAAAAGAAATGGGGCTGCAAACGGCGATTATAAGTAATTGTTCCTCGGAAGAAGTAAAAGTACTTAAAGAATCAGAAATATATAAATACTTTGACGAGGTAGTATTGTCTTACGAAGTACATATGAAAAAGCCGGATTCCTGTATCTACGAGGAAGCGTCAAAACGATTAGGCGTTGATTTAGAGGAGTGCATTTTTGTGGGCGATGGAGGCAGTAATGAACTCGTAGGAGCAAAAAATGTTGGAATGAAGGCAATTCAGGCAAAATGGTATACGAATCAACACCCCCAAAAACGTGATAATATAAATGGTTTCTTGGCAGCAGAAGAACCGCCGGATATTATAAGGCATATTGAATAATGTATGTAAGGAACTTAATGTTTGACAAATTCCGGTGTATCTCGCTCCTGCAGGGAGCCGCAGACCCACCGAAAAAGGACGGATCATACCTCCTGAAAGGGAGAGCGTCCGAAGCAGGCTCAGGCAGTTGCAGGAGCAAGGCAGACAGCAAAAGCCACGCAAGAAATCCTTTGACAGAGACAGCCGATAAGCGAAGAAAAACCGCCGCTATGGTTTTACCCATACACGGCGGCGTACATATAGAGATTAGGTTTCCTGCTTGCATTTCGGACAGTATAGCGGATAATTCTTCAAGACCGTATCCTCTCTTATTCTGTCACGGGTTTTGTTGCCGCAAACTGGGCAGCGTATCCATTCACTATTCATGAGAACAGTTTGCCTCCCCCTAATGCTATTGTTCTTTAACTCCATCCCTTGCAAACATCAATCCATGCGGTATAAGAAGAATACTTTTCAAGTTCTTCTATTGTCAGCTCTATTGCGCTGTTGCTGCTCCCACAGGCGGGAAATACAGTTTGAAATCTTTTCAATGATATGTCAAGGTAGACAACAACGCCAGCGTTGATAGCAAACGGACAGACACCACCGACAGCATGACCTATCATTGTTTGCGCTTCGTCCGGCATCAGCATTTTTGCCTTTGTACCAAACTGTGCCTTATATTTGGGGTTATCAATCTTTGTGTCACCAGCGGCAACGACCAATACCGGGTGTCCGTTTACCATGAATGAAAGCGTTTTTGCAATCCTGCAAGGCTCACAGCGTAACGCTTCGGCAGCAAGTTCCACCGTGGCACTTGATACTTCAAATTCTTGTACCCGGTTTTCCATATCGTACTTTCTGAAATATTCCTTAACCTTTTCGATTGCCATTCTTAGCCCTCCTTATTTCTGCACCCAAAGCAGCATATTATTTTCAAAGACAGCGTTTAGTTTGTCTGTATCTTTTAGCCACGCAAGATATGAACGGACTGTACTGCCGACAAGTACATATTGCTCAAAGTTCATAGTCAAAGCGTAGTCTGTAAACAACCGTTGCAAGATCACTTCAAAGCAAAGCGGCTCCTTGCATAAGTCAATAATCTTTCCTGCGATTTCCTGTACTTTATCAATGTTATATTGTGCCAGTTCCGAAATATCCTCTGTTGCTGCTGCATGAGATGGGACAAACATTTTTGCAGTGAGCGATTTCACTATTTCAAGCGTTTTTATATAGGCAGCCACGTCATAGATAAATCCAATTTGGTACTTATCCAATGTTTCCCGGCTTGATAGGCAATCGGCAAGATAGACTACATTATCCGGCGTCCGAAAACCTACCATATCAAAGAAATGCCCCGGTAAGCTGATAACTTCAAATCCTTTGGGTAAAACCTCTTTCGTCAAATCTTCTGTGTCGCTTTCCTGTGCTAAAAGGAATTTGTGTCTAAGGTCTTTGCAGGGATAGCCTCCATATAAAAATGAAGGCTCTAAAATCGGGTGTCTTGTAAAATCACAATCTATACCCGGCGCATAAATTTTACAGCCTGTTTGACCTTGCAAGTATTTATTGCCGCCAATGTGATCGGCGTTGGAATGAGTATTGTATATAGCCGTTAGCTTCCAGCCGTTAGCATCCAAAATCTGCCGAATTTTTCGTCCTGCGTCTTTGTCGTTGCCGCTGTCGATCAGACAAACATCTTTTTCATTCAGTTTTACAAGCCCTATTTTCGCAGGACTTTGAATGTAATAACTGCTGTCTGAAACTTGTATCAATTCATACATTGTGTATTTCCTCCTTTAGTGGTTTGAGTAAAAGATAATATTATAGACCGTACATTGCTCGTCAAAGGGATTATTATAGGCGTGAGGTATATCTGCTCGGAAACGAATAGCTTGTTTTTCTCCAACGATTATTTCTTGTTCATTAAGGATTAGCTGCAATTTCCCTGTCTGGACTAAAATGTATTCCTCCACACCGTCATTATGTTTATCCGACGCATGGCGGCAACCCGTATCAAATTCAATATAGAATATTTCAACATTACGGATAGGATCATAGGAAAATAAGGGATAAGCCCTCATTCTGCCGCAATCCTCTGAAATGATTTCCTCACTTCTCAAATTAACAACGGAGTATTTCGGCTGCTGTTCCTCCAAAAAAGAGGATAGCGGTGTTTTCAATCCCGTTGCAATTTTCCATAGCGTTGTGATAGTCGGGATAGATTGTCCTCTTTCGATTTGCCCCAACATTGGTTTGCTAACGCCAGTCAATGTAGCAACATCTTCTAATGTCATATTTCTGCTCTGTCGAATAGATTTTAGGCGTTGTCCGATATTGAAATCACTCAAATCATTTTCCTCCCTGAAATATGCTAAAGCGTACACACAGGATATTATAACATATTATTCTCTCGTTTTCAAGATGTGCAGTAGACACTTCACAATAAAGAGCTAAAAAGGCACATTGTTTGAAACGCTTTTAAGTCCGTAAACGCCCTATTCAAGCCACTTTTTAAGCACAAAATAAGAGTGGCAAGGTGCTTACCTTTACCCCTCATAAGGTGTTACAAGCCGATTTTTATGCGTAAATCAGGTCTGTATTGATAACTTCCTCAACCGTATTTCGGATATTGTTCATTCTCTGTCCCCATATCCTGATAGGCTTTTCTTCTTCGAGTGGTAAGGTAAGACACGGCAGATAATATTCGCCTTGCAGTTCGTACCAAAGACCGTTGGTTTCATCATAAATGTACTTGTCCATCTTGAAATCCTCCAGTATAATATATTCGCACATATGTCATAGTTTCCCGATTGCCACTTGCTGTTATAGCTTGTTATCAGTTTTTCATTCCCTTATTTTTGCCCTTATGAGGTGGCGAGGGAAGCATAAACGCAAGTGAAATCGTATAAAGGGATAAGGCGGACACATTGCGATAAATCCTTTATTTTCAAGCGTTTTGGAGGATTTTATTAAAACCCTATGAGGGGCAGTAACCACTTATAAAATCGTGGTTTTCAAATTCCGGTTTATCGGGAAGCAGGGAAACTGCTCAAAGCATTTGATGATTGATAAGTGACTGATGATATAGTGAAATATTTACAATACTTACATATCATTATACATAAATTACTAAGATTAAGAGGGTGAATATCATATGTCATACATAAACATCTGTGGTAAGCAAATATACTATGAGGAATACGGGGAAGAGAATGGTCCGACTTTGGTATATCTTCACGGCGGTCCCGGTGAAAGCTGCCTGACATATACCTATCAGGCAAAGCAGCTCGGAAAGTATTACCATGTTATCAGCTTCGACCAGTACGGAGTGTTCCGCTCCGACGCTCTCCCCGAGGGCTGTAAGCTGTGTGTGAATGACCTCGTGGAAATGACAGAGCAAATGCGGATAGCTCTCGGCATAAAGAGCTGGATACCGCTTGGACATTCCTTCGGGGGAATGCTTGCGCTCATTTATGCCCGCACATACCCCGACAGCACCGATGCTGTCATTTACGACAACCCTATGTGGAGCGCGCTACATACCGCAAGGGCGATTGTGAATGCCACTCTGCCGTACTTTGAGCAGAGGGATAATGCGGAGCAGATCGGACTTTGCAAAGAAATTCTGAGAAACGGCATATCTGCAAAAGAAGCCTTTGAAAAGTCTATGAGCATAGATTTGTACGAGGAGGTTCGGCATTACTGTCATATAATAGACACGGAAAAGTATAACGCCTATATCAATAACCATATTGATGATCCTCAGGTGTCGGAGGATTGCTGGGGCAAGTTTGCCGCGTTCAGGCAGAAGCTCTTTGAATCGGCGGATTTTTATGAGAACTATCTGCCGTATCTTGCTGACATACACAAGCCGCAGCTTCTGATCGTCGGCGAATACGACATGACCTGCGGGGATTACGAGAGGGAGTATTTTAGCAAGCACTCAAAAAAAGGCAGGACGGAAGTTCTCACCGACTGCGCACATCTGTCTTGGTTTGAGCAGCCGGAGAGATACACCGAACTGATATGCGGTTTCGTAAGATCGTATTGAGCATTATATTAGACTTCACATGAATCAAGCAGAATCCATGTGGATTTTATTGAAATAATAATACAAATAAAAATCGGGGTCTTCGGAATAAAATTCCGAAGACCCCGATTTTTAGTATCACGATTTGCATGAAATGCAAATCGTGATAGTTAATGCATTGCTCTTCGTCTGTGTTTTTGGCGCAGCTTGGATGGAACTGCGATATAAATAATAATCAAGGATGCAAAGAACAGCAGGCAGAAGATACTGAGCGACAGGATTTTTGCCTGCTTGTTTTTGGCATTGGCGGCTTTTTGCTGCGCCTTTTCTTCTTTGCTGAGCGGAATGGATTCGGTCGGTTTTTTTTCCGCTTCTCCGGGAGGGATTTCTAAATTGCCGCCTTGGGACGGGAGGCTTGACGGAGGTATCAGGAATTTGGGCCACAGCGCATCAAATTCTGCCTGTGAAATCGGAAATTCCGGATTGTTAAAGATAATCTGGCTCTTTCCGACCCGAAGATCGTCATACTGGTACAAAACGGCGCCGATGACATTTTCGCCATGAACGTATTCGGGTACATCGTAGTATTCAATCGTCTTGGTGACGCGGGAAATGTCACCGCCGGAGGGCAGTACCAGAGAAGCATTATCGTTGATATATACCATTTCGCCGTTACCGTAGGAGAACATCGGACAGCTGCCAAACAGTGCATTGTAGGTGTCGCTCATCTGGCTCTCCGCTGCTTTCAAATCAAAAACCTTATAGTTCTCAAAACCGTAATTCAGGATTGCCACGGAGTCATCATAAGCGGTATCGCTGTCGGGGCTTCCGAGCACGATTGCCACAAGCTGCATACCGTTTTTCTCTGCGTAGGTACAAAGCGCATATCCGCTGTCTCCGCTGCCGCCGGTTTTACCTGCCGTCGCGTAATCGTATTTCTTGGTTTGACGGATAAATGCATGCGTCTGGGCGATTATTCGCGCCTGGTTTTTATTGGTTGCCGGGATTTCATACCATTTGGAACCGGCAATCTGGTAAAAGAGCGGGAATCTGCAAAGCTCCGATGCGATAAGCGCAAGGTCATAGGCGCAGGAATAATGGTCTTCCTTTACCGCGCCGTAGGAATTGGCAAAATTCGTATTGATGCAGCCGAGCGAAGCGGCACGTTCGTTCATCATGGTAAGGCATTGGGACAGCTTTCCGCCGCCGAGGTATTCGCCGACAGCGTAGCTGGCTTCGTCCGCAGATGCTACGAGAATCGCATAAAGCATCTCTTTGAGCGGCAGGCGCTCTTCATATACGAGACCCACGCGGGTGACCTGCTTTCCGATACCGTGAATCGATGTATAGGAGCAGGAAACGGAATCGGTCATAGTTCCTTTCTCAAATGCCAGAAGACACGTCATCAGCTTCGTAAGGCTGATGGGGTCGGCCTTAGCTGCCGCCTCCTTACTATAGAGAACGGCGCCCGAATGCACCTCCATAACAATGGCGGCCTTCGACTGAATTGCAGGACCACCCGAAATCAGGGCGTCGCCTGCAGCTGCCCTCGCTTCCTTCGGGAAANNGGGGGGAGGCAGCCGTCGGCAGCAACGCAATGACCGTCAATACACTGAGAAACAGCGCACATATCGGATGAAATTTTTTGCGGAAACGGAATTTCATGGCTCCTCCTTTTGGCATAGGTTTTTGGCATTAAGATTTGGCGCAAATCAGTTCTGACCGTAGTAAGCATTTTTGCCGTGCTTACGAAGGTAGTGCTTGTCCATGAGCTCCTGCTGCATCTGCGGCATGGCGCCGCCGGTCAGCAGAGTGCTGTGCATGGTCATAAATGCAACCTCTTCAAGAACAACTGCGTTATGGACAGCATTTGCCGGGTCGGTACCCCAAGTGAAGGGACCGTGGGACTTCACAAGGGCAGCGGGTACGTCCATTGGGGCAATGCCGCGCTCTTTGTAGGTTTCAATAATAACAAGTCCGGTGTTCAGCTCATAGGAACCGCCGATTTCTTCGGGAGTCATGCAGCGGGTGCAGGGAATCGAACCGTAGAAATAGTCTGCCTGGGTAGTTCCGCCGGCTACAATGTCGCAGCCTGCCTGTGCAAACGAGGTTGCGTAACGGCTGNNTGGGTATGAACAATACCGCCGAGCTCGGGCCATGCCCTGTAGAGAGCAAGATGCGTAGGGGTATCAGAGCTGGGTTTGTAGCGACCTTCGACAATATTGCCGTCAAGGTCTACAATAACCATATCCTCCGGCTGCATACCATCGTACTCAACGCCGGACGGTTTGATAGCAACCAGACCGGTTTCACGGTCGATACCGGACACATTGCCCCAGGTAAAGGTAACAAGACCGTGCTTCGGAAGCATCAGATTGGCCTCCCATACTTTTTTCTTCAAGTCTTCTAACATAGCATAACCTCCGTGATTTGATTTATTCTCAATTTATTGCTTCTGTATTCGATGGAAAATTCGGGCTTATTCGTCGCCGTCCTCCGAGGGGAAAAACATTTTCGCTTCCTCGCTTACCATGTACCGGGCAGGGGTACCGAAGAAGTAACCGTCCTTCCCGAGATGCAGAATCTTCGAGGATTGAACAATGGTGTTTCTGATGTCATGCGAAACTACTAAGATGGTCAGGCCGTCCCTACGGTTCAGTTCGGCAAGCGCCCCATAGAGATCCGCAGCGGCAACGGCGTCAAGACCCGTTACAGGTTCATCGAGCATCAGAATCTCATGTGCGGCACAAAGCGCTCTCGCAAGCAGAACACGTTGCTGCTGGCCGCCCGACAGATTCTGAAAGGACTTGTTTTTCAAATTCTCGATGTGCAGTCGTGTCATATTGTCCATGGCGCGCGCACGATCCTTTCCGGAAAAGAACGGGCGGAATCCGCCCTGCGCCAGAAGTCCGGAGGTTACCACTTCCCATACGGTAGCCGGAAAATCCTTGGAAACATGAGTCTGCTGAGGCAGATATCCGATGCAGTTAGCCCCCCTTTGGCAGTTGATTTTAATTTCGCCGGACAGAGGTTTATGAAGGCCGAGAAGCGATTTCATCAATGTGGATTTACCGGCTCCGTTTTCGCCGATGATGCTCAGATAATCACCCGGAAAAATCTGAAAGGACAAATCCCTCAGCACCGGACGCCCGTCGTAGCCCAAAGATACTTTGTCGCAGGTAATAATTGGCTGATGCTTGTCACAGCAGGGAAATTCTTTCATGAATACCTCATCTCTCTATCTTTATAGAAGTAAATCAACGACTATCATGCCGGATAATAACATGCCAATAGTCGATTTGCGGTAGTTTCATTCTAGCCACTCCTTAGAAATGTGTCAATAGATTCCCTTGAAAAAACTGTGAAATGAATATTTATGGAAAAACTGTGCATGTAAACAGTGCAGATACTGTGAATTTCCTGTTGCATTTTTGCAGGAAATGGGGTATAGTTTGGATAAGTAGGGGTGTTTGTCGGCATTTGACGATAAATAACCTGCCGTACACGTTGGAGACAGAATGTATTTCCGAATCCGACATAAATTTCATTGAGAAAGGTGGAAACCGTATGTTCTGTACCAAGTGTGGAAAGCAGATTCCGGACGATTCCAAGTTCTGTGAATTTTGCGGCGAACGTTTTGAAGAGCCTGCCGGGGCTCCGGCTACAATATCTAATCCGGCAAATAAAATCGAACAGGGAGTAAAAGAACTTATGAACGGTAAGAAGGATAGCAAGCAGCTCATTATCGTGGGCGTAGCAGCAGTTGCCGTATTGGCAGTTGTAATCATTTTGTTGAGTGCTCTTTTTGGAAGTTCTCCGAAGAGCGCTGTAAAGAAGTATATTAAGGATAAGATTAAGGTAGACAACCAGGGCAGCATCTATGAGACTTACTGGGATGTTAAGAAGGCTCAGGATAAGATGAAGATCGAAGAGGTTAAGTACAAGCTCAAGGATCTCAAGATTAAGAAGGTTACCAAGTTTGACAAGGATGACGACGAGTTCGAGTATGTACAGGACTATGTTGATGACAAGCTTAACGGCGATGGCGACAAGATTAAGGGTGTTGCTGTTGTAAAGGTTAAGTATAAGATTCTTTGCTTCGTCGATGGCGACGAGGAGGATGATAAGGAGCAGAAGATTGAGAAGGAAATCGTTGTAGTTAAGCTCGGCGGAAAGTGGTATGTAACCGGTATCAGCGCAGATGCTCTTGACGAAGCGGCTAAGAAGGGTAATAAGGACTGATTCTTCTGTTGAGTGAAAAAGGTTTACAAAGGGTTTGCCGAAGGGCAGACCCTTTTTCTTGCATTTTTCTAAGGGATGCGATATACTGGGCTAAACTGTGTTGGTCTATGCATTTTTGCGGCAAATTCCGTCGGGATGCAGTTAAGTTGACGCCTTCGGGCAGTACATAACGGAAGGTAGATTATGGATAAAAAAGATCCCCGCGTGGCGGGAATGACAGAAGTAAATCAGGGGTCCAAGAAAAAGGCGACGCTGGTATTTCGGATCGGCGTTGCGGTAATTGCGCTGGTTGTGTTTGGCCTTTTGATCCGGTATTTGTTCTTTGGTGTGAATCATTCGCCGGAGGCTGCGG
The DNA here is from genome assembly GCA_002479645.1 of Lachnoclostridium sp. UBA7482. GTDB lineage: Bacteria > Bacillota > Clostridia > Lachnospirales > Lachnospiraceae > ISDg. Next base: position 14,678 of record DLOO01000044.1, read on the forward strand.
CAAAGGCGGCATTTCGTGCTTCCTATATCAGCTGTGATTTGAAATCGTTCCAAAAGGCGACCGTATTTAACGATGATTGCCAGCTGGCGTTGGACTTTGACGCGAGCGAGGATTTGGCGGTAATGAAGCCGGCTTTTGAGGAGATGAGGGCATGGATGGAAGAGACCGGCGAAACCTATCACATCACGGATACCAAGGCGAAAACGTATGATGCGCTCTGCGAGGAGTATCAGGAAGCGGTTATCCTGTTTCAGAATGTGTATGATTCGGTGAGAGCGAGCGATATTACCGATGTGGCGTTGGTTACGCTGACGGTGGAATCCCATTATCCGGACGAGAACGGAAACCAGGAGGAGACGACCTTTGAGGATACCTGCTGGTGCTTCAAGGTTGGACGGAAATGGTATGCATTTCCGATGTTAACGGAGTAGGTTATCTGCATTTGCCGAGAAAGGAAGAAATCGAGCCGGCAATAAACGGAGAAAATGATGGTAAAAACGATTGAGATTCATGGTGCAAACGCATATAAGACCTTTTCTAAAACGCGTGTGGGATGCAGAGGGATTGTAATAAAAGATTCCTGTATGCTCATTTCACACGAGGTAAACACCGATTATTACTTGATCCCGGGCGGCGGTGTGGAAGAAAATGAAACAGCCGAAGCGTGTTGTACCCGTGAGATATGTGAGGAGAGTGGATACATTGTAAAACCTGTTACGCATTTCCTCACAATGAACGAATACTACGAAGAGTACAAATATGTGAACCACTATTTTCTTTGCGAAATCATTAGGAAATCAGAACAGAAATTGACTGCCAATGAGATTGAACGAGGACTGATTCCTGAATGGATAGTACCGGAAAAAATGCTTGAAATGTATGCAAAGCATGAAGATTTTGCAGCGACCAATGAAGAAAAGCGAGGCGCATATTTGCGAGAGTATACGGCGCTCACAGAATATTTCAAGATGGTGGAGGCACCGGAGATAGGAATGAATATGTAGCTAGTGTCTCAAATTGAGACACTAAAAAACGTCCGACTATGCTGCCATTTATTATATCCAATCCTGTTCAAACCGGGTATATACATGAAAAAAGCCCCTGCCCAACAGAACTAAGCTGTCAAACTGGAACCTTTTCAAATGCGCCTCCAGGGGCTCGAACCCTGGACACCCTGATTAAGAGAAGTGGTTTCAACTTAACATCCAACACTAAAACACACCTTCGCAGGTGTGTTTTTTGTTTGGGGAAATATGACATTGGAAGGAGAAGGAACATGGCAAGAACTATTGCAATCGCAAATCAAAAAGGCGGGGTCGGGAAAACGACCACAACAATCAATCTGGGGGCGGCGCTCGCCAGGCAGGGAGAACGGGTACTGCTCGTCGATACTGACCCGTCCGGAAATCTGACGCAGGGACTTGGCTACCCGAAAAATCTCAGACAGACAGTGGAATCGGCTATGCGGGCAGTGATTCTGGAAGAAATGCCGGAGCTCAAGAATACCATTTTGCACCATGAAGAAGGTCTTGACTTGCTGCCGGCGAATAAGCTGCTGACCGGCATGGAGCTGATGCTCCAGACGATTGAGGATAACAAGACGGTGCTATCAGAGCTTTTGGAACCACTGCAGGAAATGTATAATACCATCCTGATCGACTGCATGCCGAGTTTGGGAATGCTGACATTGAACGCGTTTACTGCGGCAGACAGTGTGCTGGTTCCCGTTCAGCCTCAACGATATGCAGTGGAAGGACTGCAGGAACTCATGGGCACAATCGCAAGAGTGCAGAAAACATCAAATCCGAGGTTGACGATGAGCGGCATCGTATTTTCTTTGGATAGCAATGTCCGAGCCAATGAACGCCAGTACAGGGAAGCGGTTGCCGGTGCATACGGTGAGAATATACGAATATTTGAAACAACGATACCGAACTACAGCCGGATTGCAGAAGCACAGAATGCCGGTCATTCTGTGCTCTGGTATGAACCGAAGGGGATACCGGCGAAGCTGTACGAGAGCATTGCAGGAGAGCTGCATCAGGAACTGTCTCAAGTTGAGACAGAATCTTGCGATATGGCATTCAATATGTAACTACTGTCTCAAATTGAGACAGTACAGGGAGCATCGGGAGACCGATGTTTTTTATTTGATAGAAGGGACTGGAGAAAAATGAGAGCAAAATCCAATATTGTGCTGCGGTCGTATGACAGCATTTTTCAGGAGACGGAGTCAAACAGGGATGTTACATCCTTGGTGCTGGAAAAGTTACATACATTTCCGGATCATCCGTATTCCGTACCGGATAACGAAGAACTTGAGCAGCTGACGGACAGCATTAAGGAAAGCGGTATACTTACACCGGTTATGGTTCTTCCACGAAAGGATGTGGCAGGCGAATATTACATTATTTCCGGACACCGCCGATGTGCTGCAGCGAAAAAAGCAGGTCTTCAGGAGGTACCCTGTATCATCCGGGACATATCCATGAATCAGGCCATTATCGAAATGGTGGATACCAACATTTACCGGGAAACGATTTTGCCGTCAGAAAAGGCCCGCGCCTATGAGATGCGGCTTGCCGCAATGACAGGGCAGCGAAAGAGTGGACAGATAGAAGTGGAATCCGGAAAGCGTACCGATCAGGAGCTGGCGGAACAGTTGGGGGAGTCGCGCGCTACGATTCATCGCTATCTCCGCCTGAATAAGCTGGTGCCGGAATTACGCTTCAAAGTTGATCAAGATATGATTCCGTTGAATGCCGGAGTTGCTTTGTCTTATCTGGATGAGAAAACGCAGGCCGGGGTTGCCGAGAAAATGGATGCGCATGAGTGCACACTTACACTTGAAAAGGCGGAAAAGCTGAAAGACCTGGCGGAAGAAGGGGAATTGAATAGCTTCAACCTGCAGGCGGTTATTTACGGCTGGTCTCGTATATATACAAAGAAAGAAATAAACAAAGCAGTTAAGCAGAATGTAGAAGCTATTTGTGGGGAACAAGCGGGCTATATACTCACAACCTATGGACAGGGAATGACAGAGCAGGAAGCAGAGGACTTTTTGCGGATGACGATGCCACAGGGAAGCAGGCGGTCGATGTTAAGAATATCAAAATATACAAAGACAGGAGTTCGGCTGGAGGAAGCATACGGGAAATATACCCGGGATATCCCTTATGAGCAGATGGTAAAAGCACTTTGTACCGAGTGGGAAAAAGATTGTGCAGAAGAGAAGGTTCTTTTTCCGAGCGTAATTAAGAAGCTGAATCAGGAATTGCTGACCGAGCTTCTTGGAAAGAAAACCTTTGAAGCTACTGATACGCCGACAAATTATCTTCTTCAATGGAAATCCGTAAAATTTGCTTCAAAATTAGCATGTGGAACAGTGAAGGCTTCCATCCGTCCGGATAGTATTATATATACAGGGAATTGGAATGGTAGCCAGCTAGAAAGCACCGGTTGCAGCATGTTCGAGCTGACAGAACAACTGGCAAAGAGTCGAAGTGGATTACAGAAGCAGGTTGAGAAGGTTCAGATGCAGGCGAGTCTGGAGGCAGCGCGCAAGGAGCAGATAAAACAGGAAAGCTATCACAAAGCGAATTTAGCACTGAAACAGGAGCTTCGGGATGTAATCCTGCATCACCCGGCATACAGTATGAATGATGTGGATGAAAAGCTCCGGGAGGTGCAGTCTATGCCGGTAAACGGTAAAGACCGGGATATCCTGAACGATGCCCTGACGATTCTGAAAAAATATCTTGTGGTAGCAGAGGAACAGTCACAGGCTTGCTGGCTTCCTAAAATGAGTGTCAGTGAGCGAAAGGCATGGCTGAGTGATTATCCGGCATGGGGCGTATGGCACTATGATCCGGTGGAAAACGCAAAATACTATCGTATGGATTTTGCTGACGGCTCCGGCATTGTTGTAAAGGCGACGCCCTACTACGCCTACTGGTGCAGTGAAATAAGAATGAATCATAGCTTTTATCTTCTGCCTGCGGACGAATGTTACTGTACCCTACGTGATTGCAAATCCTATGAAGCCGATTGTTTGAGGCATTTAACTAATGTATATGCCTGGCAGAATCAACATCCCGAACAGCAGATAAATATACAGGAGCCGGAAGAAATCGAAGAGGAAGAAATGGCAATGAGTATGTAACTGTCTCAATTTGAGACAGTTGGGACGCTCCGACGCCAAAGGAGGCATCCGGGGATCTGTCAGGCGAGGAGTACCTGCTTTACAAAGAAGGAATGACAGGGTATAATATACTTACAAGGAGGCGTGTATGAGTTACGGTAAGGAGTATGGAGAACTGAATTTTACGGACGACTTTATGTTTTGTAAGATTCTGAATAACGACGAGGAACTGTGTAAAGAACTATTGGAGCTTCTTCTGGGACGCAAGGTAAGCGAGATAACATACCGGCATACCCAGGAGGATATCAAAATTACATCTGACGGAAGAGGGGTTCGCCTGGATGTTTATCTGGAAGATGACAAGAATTCTGTGTATGATATTGAGATGCAGACAACATGGAAGAAAAACCTGCCCCAAAGGAGCCGGTATTATCAGGGGATGATTGACCTGAACCAGATTGAGGCAGGAATGGATTTTGATGAACTGAAAAAAAGCTATGTAATTTTTATTTCGTTGAAAAATCCTTTTGACGGAGTGCTGCACAAATATACGTTTGAGAGTATCTGCGCAGAGGATAACAGAATCCGGCTGAATGACGGCGCAAAAAAGATTTTTGTTACCCCGGAGGGAACGGCAAATGATGTTAGCGAAGGGCTGAGGGAATTCCTCGGGTACCTTGTGGGAAATGCACCGCAAAGCAGCTTTACGAAGAAAGTTATGAGCGCCGTGCAGAAAGCGCGGGAGCACGAAGAATGGAGGCAGGAGTATATGACGTTGTTAATGAGAGACCGGGAAAAGTTTCAGGAAGGCAAAGAGGCCGGACTCCGGATTGGCATTGAGCAAGGCATCGAGCAAGGCATCGAGCAGGGCATCGAGCAAGGCATCGAGCAAGGCATGGAACAAGCGATCCGGCGGTTCCTTAAAAATGGCTGCTCCCCTGAGTTTGTGGCAGAGGTTCTGCAGATGGATCTGGAAGAGGTGCAGGCTCTTACCGAGCAGGAAGAGGAACCGGGTATCCGTTTGGAATAACCATCTTAAAGAATGAAGAATGAATATGTAACTGTCTCAATTTGAGACAGTAGGTAAAGGACAACTGTTTTGTACTTTCGGAAATGAAAGTACAGTTCGGGAGTCCTTTTCTTTTTGGAAAAAATAAAAAAAGGAGAAAGCGTTATGCGACCGAAACAGCTGACATTTGGCGAGAGCGTTAATGGATTAGAAGGCCCACGCCTGAAAATCCGGATTCGGATGACCGGCCACGATGGTCCGATTAAGGCAATCGGAATGATAACCGTTGCCTCGGCGGTAACGATATATCCCGTCCGAATTATGGAGGGGAAAAACGGCATATTTGCAGCTCTGCCGCAGCAGGAACGTAAAGGCGCCTGGAGAGATGTCGTTTACCCGGTTAACCGCAGCGCAAGAGATTATCTGCAGGAGAATGTCGTTGCGGCCTTCCACAAGAACAAGGATAAAGGACAATCGGAAACGGTTATACAGGGATATTGTCATCCCAAAATGCAGGCGCTGGTAGTACCGGTAACGAAAGCAGGCAGTAACCTGGCTGCGATGGCATCGGTTGTAATGGAAGACATTAAGATCGATGGAATATCAGTGTACCGCAACCGGGACGGGAGCCTGAAACTATATTATCCGCAGCGGCGTTGGGTAGAGAATGGCGAAAGTCGAATAGCGGATATTGTCTTACTGACAGACACCTATAAAGAGGAGCTGTGCGAATTAGTCACAAAAGAATATCACAGAGTATGTAAACGTGAGAATTCGGAACGCCCGATCGCAAAACTGTCTCAATTTGAGACAGCAAAAAATCATACGCCGGAGATGCCTGTTCACAATCAGTTTCATAATTTTGATCAAAGGGATTACTCGGAAGAAGAGTGGAAACAGATAGAACTCTGGATGCTTAAACGTACCTGAGACATGAGCGATTCCGGAGGGATCAGACCGCAGGGAATCCGGCGAGAGTAAATAACTGTCTCAAATTGAGACAGTGGAAAGGAGGTCAGCATGAAGTACGTTATTGAGGTGGAACCAAACGAAAAAACATTGAAAGAAAAATTGGAAAAACTCATCTTGCAAAAGAAAGAAGAAAAAGAAAAGGAGAAAACGAAGTAATGAACCGGAAAGAGAAGTTTTTGGAGGAGATGCGTCATTTCATGGAGGACGCTACAGGGATGGATTGGAAAACCATTCAGGTAGCCAAAAATCAAAGTGTATTGGATGGATTAGTTGCGAAGGTCGAGGACGGCGCGACGCCGGTGATGTACGTCAATGATTTGTATGAGCGTGTGACTGCCGGGATGCCCTTCGAGTCCGCGTGTACAGAGCTGTTACACCGATATTTCAATATCAATTTGCCAAAGCTGAAGATAGAAGCTTTGCTGAAGGATTGGGAGAATGCCGTTACGGTTGATCTGGTCGCCATTAAAGGTAATCAGGAATATTTGAAAGATAAAGCATTCACGGAGTATTTGGATATGGCAAAAATATACCGGATTCAGCTTCCCGGGAATACGTTACCGGATGCTAGGGCGTCCGTTGTTGTTACGGAAGCCCTATTGCAGGCTATGGGTACGTCACTTGAAAATCTTGATGCCATTGCAATGCGGAACTCAATACAGCATGAGCCGTTGCGCATCGACAGTATGCAATCCATATTACATACCATGATCCGGGAGAACATGGCGGAGGATATGGCAGAGGAAATCATTCAGGAATTAAAACTGGAAAACGACATGTACATTTTAAGCAATGCCTCAAAGGTTAATGGTGCGATTGCGATGCTGTATCCTCATGCGCTTGATGCCGTCTGTAAGGTGATGGATACCGAGGAACTGTATGTACTCCCAGCTTCGCGGCATGAGGTAATTTGTGTACGTGCCAAGGATATGGAGCCGGAACAGCTTCTTTCCATGGTTAAGGAGATCAATGCGACGCAAGTGGCGCCGGAGGATCGATTGACTGATCAGGTATATGCGTACAATGCAGAAGAAGGTCTGACACTAGCGACTGATGAACCAATCATGACAATCATTATGTGAGACAAAGGGATTGAAAGTCTCCCTTTGGGAAAGGAAAAACCAGATATGAATAAGATTATTTTGATAGGACGTCTCACCAGAGACCCCGAAATTCGTTATTCCCAAGGCACCAATGCTACGGCAGTTGGCCGCTATACATTAGCTGTAGATCGCAGATTTAAGCGTGAAGGACAGCCGGAGGCAGATTTTATCAGCTGTACCGTATTCGGTAAGGGCGCGGAATTCGCGGAGAAGTATTTCCGTCAGGGCACGAAGATTGCCGTTACCGGTAGTCTTCAGCAGGACAACTATACCAATAAGAACGGCGAGAAGGTTTACAGCTTTCAGGTCATTATTGATGAACAGGAATTTGCTGAGAGTAAGAGTGCATCCGGCGCCGGTACCAGTCTAAGCGGTACGGTTGATGCCGGTGGATTTATGAACATTCCGGATGGAATTGAGGCTGAGCTTCCGTTTACCTGATGGGAGTGTGTCTCAAATTGAGACAGTGGGAAGGAGGTAGCAATGAAGGAATTAGAAGAACTTGAGCCAGCAGGTTATATTTTTACGCCGGGTGAATGTGACCCAGAGGATGTTATTGAATCAATGGAGGCAGAAGATGACCGAGAACGTGAGAACAAAGATCAAAGACGGTCGTAAAGCAATGGTGAGCCGGTTTCTGGAACGGATGCAGGATGGTATAATGCCATGGCAATGCCCTTGGGCTGTGGAGGCATTGCATCCGCAAAATCCATATACCAACATCATTTATCGCGGCGGAAATCGGTTGCGGCTATGGGATGCTATATTTGAGGAAAACTACACCGATCCGCGCTGGATGACTTATAACCAGATTCAGGGGGCAGGATTCCGACTGAAGGACGCGAAAGGTAAGGGGGTGCTTTTGGAGCATTGGCGTTATACGGAAATCCGCAAAACTGAAAACGAAAAAGGCGAGAAGATTCGCGAAGAGGTTCCTCTCAGAAAACCGGTACCGGGTTATTTCTACGTGTTTAACGGTAAACATATAGAGGGGTTGCCTCCGCTCGATAAGGCAGAGCAGCATTTGTCGGATTTGGGTGAGAAGCTGCGCGCCTCAAGTGAATGCCCGATTAAGGAACGTGCAATTGGGAGAGCATTTTATGATCCGAGTTCCGATGAAATCAATCTGCCGGCGCGTTATGCGTTTGCACACGAAGAAGAATTTTATGCGGTAATGCTGCATGAAATGGCACATGCAACCGGACATCCCTCTCGCTTAAATCGCCCATTGATGGTAGATATGGAGAGTGAAAGCTATGGAAAAGAGGAACTGCGTGCGGAGTTGGGTTCTGCTTTTCTTCGCGCAGAACTGGGCATACCGATGGATGAATATGCGTACCAGCAGAGTGGAGCATATATCTCGTCATGGCTTAGTCTCTTGGAGAACGATCCGGACGAGCTGCTTCGCGCAGCCGCGGATGCGGAGCTTATCTGTGACCGGATAATGCAGCGCTACCAGCAGCAGCTCGAAATCCAAGAGGAAACCGAAGTGGAAGCACTTGTGCAGGGGATGTAAGTGTCTCAATTTGAGACAATGGGAAGAAACCCGCAAGGAAGGAATTTTTTTCTTCCTGGTTTTTCCCCATAGAAATATGCACCTCCAAAAGTGTCTAACTTTTGGGGTGCATATCAGTGCGGGAGTTCTTTTCTTTTTGGCAAATATTTTGGTGGAGAAATCGGACTTTTGAAGAGGAGAGGAAAATGAGGAATAAATATTTAGCAGTAAGCACAACCGAGAACGAAAAACACGTTGCATTTGATGTTAAGGTATCGGAAAATGAAAATCTTGTATCGGCAATGGCAGGAATTAAAAATCTGACAACGGCGCAAATTTGTGAAACAAAGGATAAGGCGCAGGATCTATCGGATTTTTGGAATGAATGTTATAGAAAAAATGGTACTCATATGTACACACAAAAAGAAATGGACAAATTCACAGCAAAACCATGTAATTTTCAAGGAAAAAACGGCTACATGGTATCGCAGATTCACAATGGGGAAGAAGTCTGTAAGCAGTTTGTGGCAGAATCATGCTACGAGACATTTTGTGAAGCAATCGGAATTGTGCCGGAAATGGAAGACGCTCTGCAGGATATCCTGCAGGAAAACGAAATGGAATTGAGTATGTAATTACGGTCAAAATTAGATTGATGAAAAAAGAAGTAAGGTATAGGGGAGGAATAGAGAATGAAACGGTTGATGCTGCTTTTGATTTCTTGTATTTTCAATATAGTGTTTTGCGGTGTCCTTTACGAGGTAAAGACGACGCTCCCGGAATGGGGAGAAATCTGCCTTGCGGTTTTGGGGCTAGTTTGGGCGTTGGCAAACGTTGGCTATTATTGGCTTTGGATAGCGACGGATGGCGGCAAGGAAGGCTTTTTTGGGGTGATGCGGAGCTGGCGGATAGAAAGAGCTGAAAAGAAATCTGCATTATCTGGGGCAGAAGAGACGTTAGAGCACAGCAGTCCGGCAGAGAATGCAGCAGATGCCGGGTCGGAAGAGACACCGGAAACAACGCAGGCTCTGGCTCGGAAGAACTGGGAAACCATTTGCACCTACTTTCATACATACGGTTATCATCTGCTGCAGGATATGGAAATCAGCCTTTCTGTAGAGAACTTTCTATGGAAAGCTATCATCACCTATCTGTCCTCAAAATATAAGGCTCAGATAGAAAACCTTCATATTTACTTTGTTGTAAAAGAAGGCAAGCCGGGATTCCGGTATGTCTATAGGCGCAGCGGGTTTCTGGAACGGAATAAAATGTTCTTTCCGGAAGAGGACGGAGCATCGGACGCGACGCTGATGGTGTTCCTTGTGCAGTGCGCGGTAGACCGATGGACATCAATTAAAAGTGACTTGGATGCTCCGGGCAGACTGATGCTTGAGTTCCGCAGTTTCTCGTCTAAAAACAAGATACTGTCAAAGGATGAGGTGCAGGAAATGCAAAAAGAAAATGCAGAACTGCGGAAAAAGAACGAAGAGCTGGAGGCAACGCTTCGGGACGTGAGAATAGAAAAAGCAAAGGCCGAAGCGACAATCCAATACGTTTCCGAGAAGCTTAAATTGCTGGGGGGATATGGAGAGTAGTTAATAGAACAATTTTGCACAAAAGGTGTATTTGACAAAGCGGATAATATACCATAGAATGAAGAATGAATATGTAACTGTCTCAATTTGAGACAGTAGGTAAAGGACAACTGTTTTGTACTATCGAGAACGAGAGTACAGTGCGGGAGTCCTTTTCTTTTTGGCAAATTTTTTGGTGGAGAAATCGGACTTTCAAAAGGAGAAGTACAAGTGAAAAACACAAATAAAAAGAGGGTGTATAAATCAATTGGTCTGTGGTATCTTAACGGGACGAGCCTATTAGGTTGTTGTGAACTGATTTTTTGCAGGATGCATTCTATATTTGCATACAAAAATGTTACCTTGCAGAATATACTTATTTTATTTTTTTTTCTTGCAATGTTTGGCGTTACAAGTAGTATGGAAATCTATTTGATGGCTACTACTCAATTTTCCAACAAAGAAGTCTTTTCTAAAACGATAGAATCTTCTGGCGACAGTCTGGGGAAGGATCACGAGAAGATCGTAGAAATCGTAAGTAATGTCAATGGAGAGATAGACGAACAAAAGTCGCTTCGGCGTAACAATGCCGGAAGCAAAATCGAAAAGCTTGACCAGGATGTGCAAAATGCTGTTCGTGAGTTTGCGGATTTGAAAGAAACGGTTTCAAAATTGCAGGAACAAATACAGGAATTTCAACAGAAAAACATGCAACTTCAGGCAGAGAATAAAAAACTAAATAGTCAGCTGCAGTCACGAACTGCCTTGCGTATGCTAAGGGGAGCTTTTTCGCCCAACTATGTCGCAGAGGTTCTGCAGATGGATCTGGAAAAGGTGCAGGCTCTTGCGGAGCAGGAAGAGGAACCTATCAAAATGTCTGGCTTGACTGTCCGGGTAAGGCGGTAGGCTGTATGAAAAGTATGTTGTAAAGCATGGGGAAATGTGCTATATTATCCACATGGGAAAACCATAGAGCAAAAGGCGGCTTTACCCTCCTGTTTTCGGAGGGCTTTCAAACCCTCCAGACGAAAGAAAGGAGGGGATAACAATGATTACATATCAGGATTTGTTTTTATTCTGTACGCTCATTGTTGCCCTTATTAGTCTGCTTTATCAGATTTTTAAGGACAAAAGAAAATAGCCGCTGCTACGCCAATAGCAACGGCTGACGCTGTAAAGCGTTAAGCAATGTTATTTGGGAGGGTAGAGCCGCTTCTGTGGTTTTCCCTTCTCTTATACCTAATATAGCATACCGGAAAGAGGATTGCAAGAAGTTTTCGCTGGGAATATAAAGCGATGATAGCACGCCAAAACATCTTGCAATTCATCTTTTTTCATAAAGTTTC
>DLOO01000059.1:0-5074 GCA_002479645.1 Lachnoclostridium sp. UBA7482
TTTAAATTTCGGGTAGACATTGTCGTAAAGCGCTTTGGATTCTCTTAAAAACTCCGGGCTGAAAATGATATTCTCACTATGGAACTTCTCGCGGACACTTGTCGTATAACCGACCGGAATCGTCGATTTAATTATCATAACCGCATCCGGATTACAATCCATTACCGATGTAATAACGGCTTCCACTGCCGAAGTAGNNAGAAATTCTTTTTGCTGTCATAGTTTGTCGGAGCCGCAATGACAACAAAATCGGCATCCGCATATGCTGCCTTTGCGTCTGTTGTCGCTGTCAGCTTCAATTCCTTTTCGGCAAGATATTTTTCAATATAATCATCCTGAATCGGCGACTTTTTATTATTTATCATTTCAACCTTTTCAGGAATGATATCGACTGCCATAACTTCATGATTCTGTGACAGCAATGTCGCAATCGACAATCCTACATATCCGGTACCTGCAACAGCAATTTTCAGATCCTTAAATTCTCTCATCTTCCCAATCTCCTTCCCTATCGTAAGGGTATATATTTCAACCGCCATAGCGGATTTTATTCTTCACTCATATAAAACTCTTTGTACCACTCGGCAAACCTTCTCAAGCCTTCCCGCAGGCTCGTGCTCGGTTTGAATCCAAAGTCGCGTTCCAGGGCGGTTGTATCCGCATACGTTACCGGTACATCGCCCGGCTGCATCGGTACAAGTTCCTTGTGCGCCTCAAAATCGTAATCCTCCGGAAGCACGCCTGCCCGAACCAGTTCCTCCTGCAGAATAGTCACAAAATCCAGCAGATTCTCCGGCCGGTTGTTGCCGATGTTGTAAACAGCGTACGGGGGAATGGGCAGCCCATCCTCACCGTTTTGCTTGTCCGGCGCCTTCTGCATAACCCGAACAACACCCTCTACAATGTCGTCTACATATGTAAAATCACGTTTGCAATTTCCATAGTTGAAAATTCGGATGGTCTTTCCCTCTCTCAGCTTGTCGGTAAAGCCGAAGTACGCCATATCCGGTCTTCCCGCCGGTCCATAAACCGTAAAGAACCGAAGGCCGGTGGACGGAATGTTATACAGTTTGCTGTAGGCATGCGCCATCAGTTCATTGCTCTTCTTTGTTGCGGCATATAAGCTGACCGGATTGTCTACCTTATCCTCCGTGCTGTACGGAACCTTCCTATTCGTTCCGTAAATGGAAGAGCTCGAAGCATATACCAAATGTTCCACGGGGTAATTCCGGCAAGCCTCTAAAATATTGAAAAATCCAATCAGATTTGCCTCGACGTACGCATCCGGATTCGTAATGGAATAGCGAACCCCCGCCTGTGCTCCCAAGTTCACAACCACCTCCGGTCTATGCTGTTCAAAAATGGAATTTATCAATTCCTTATCGGCAAGATTTCCTTTTAGGAATGTAAAATTTTCAAATGCTTCCAGTTCCTTCAGGCGGTATTCCTTGATTCTCACATCATAATAATCGTTCAAATTGTCCAGTCCGACAATCCTCGCCGAACCGATTTCTTTTAATAATCGTTTCGCAAGATTCGCTCCGATGAAACCTGCTGCTCCGGTAATCAATACCGTTTTATTCTGCAAATCCACACAACTCATAATAATCTCCCGAGTGTTCTTTTCTATTCTTCTTCGGCGCAGACGCCTAAAATGCAAACGTCTCTTTCCAGCCGCTCCATTTCTGATCTCTTTCAATCATTCGCAGCGGTGTCCCATCCTCCATTGCATATCCCTCACACGAAGCGGAGCCACGATAATTACCGCAAACTCCGGGCCACCGAATCCCGACCTCGGGATCATTCCATGCAAGCCCTCCCTCATCTCCGGGATGATAGAAGTCCGTCACCTTATAACAAAATTCCGCCACATCGGAAAGCACCAGATATCCATGCGCAAACCCTTCCGAAACATAAAACTGTTTTTTATTCTCTTCCGTAAGCTCCACGCCGTACCACTGTCCGTAGGTCGCGGAACCCTTCCTGAGGTCTACCGCCACATCATAAACAGCTCCCTTAATTACACGTACAAGTTTCCCTTGCGGAAATTCCTTCTGAAAGTGAAGACCGCGAAGCACGCCCTTTGCGGACATACTCTGGTTGTCCTGAACAAAAACCATATTCAGTCCGGCTTCCTGCATATCTCTTTGATTATATGTTTCCATAAAATATCCGCGATTGTCGCCATGCACCGTCGGTTCAATGATATACAAACCCTCAATCGGACATTTGCTTACCTTAATCTGTCCCATATCCGCACCTCTAAAATTCAATCAGCTTCAAATATCTGCCGAGAGCATCCTGCCAGGACGGCAGCGGAGTAAAGCCCGCTTCCTTTAATTTCGACTTATCCAAACGACTGTTACGAGGTCGTGCTGCCTTGCTGAGGCCGTATTCTTCCGTCGATACCGGAATCACCCTTGTATCATAACACGCCTGACGAAAAATTTCACAAGTAAAATCATACCAGGAAATGAACGCCGTATCTTCCGTGGCTCCTTCGTTTGTCACATGGTAGCAGCCGTATTTATCCGTCTCTGCCATATCAACAAGCAATCGCGCCAAATCGTAGGTATAAGTCGGCGTACCAATCTGGTCGTTCACAGCCCGGACAGTATCATTTTTTTTACCGGCATTTAACATGGTCTTGATGAAATTCCTGCCGTTGACACCGAAAGCCCAAGCAATCCGAACGATAAAATACTTTTCCAAATTTTCGGCAACCGCAAGCTCGCCCTCCAGTTTCGTCTGTCCGTAAACATTTAACGGCTTATAATCCTTGCAGTCCGGTTTCCATGGTTCCGTTCCCTGTCCGTCAAACACATAATCGGTGCTGATATAAATCATCTTGCAGCCCAAATCCCGGCAGGCCTCGGCAATATATCCGGTTCCGTCCGCATTTACCGCGCGAACCATTGCAATCTTATCATCCTCTTCTGCCAAATCCACGGCAGTCCATGCCGCACAATGCACAACCGCATCCGGCTTTACCGCGTCAAAAACTCTTCTGACCTCAGAAGCATCGGTTATATCCAACCTGACATACGGCATTCGTACCACAGGACTTCCATCCGCCGCTCCGGCATACTCCGGCGTCGTACCGCTGCCTACGCCCTCCTGACCGCGCCTTGCAAGCTCATTCATCACATCATGCCCCAGCTGACCGTTTACACCGGTTACCAAAAATTTCATTGCTTTATCTCCTGACGTCCGCCGTACATCTGCTCATAATACTTCTGATATTCACCGGAAATGATAGTTTCCCACCAGCTCCGGTTATCCAGATACCACCGAATCGTCTTCTTAATACCATCCTCGAAGCGCGTTTCGGGCAGCCAGCCAAGCTCGCTGTGAATCTTGGTCGGATCGATGGCATAACGCATGTCGTGTCCCTTACGGTCGGTCACATGGGTAATCAGGCTTTCCGGCTTGCCCAATTCCCTGCAAATCATCTTTACGATATCGATGTTTCGCATCTCATTGTGTCCGCCGATGTTATACACCTCGCCGACGCGCCCCTTGTGAATAATCAAATCGATTGCCTTGCAATGATCCTCCACATACAGCCAATCACGCACATTCAGCCCTTCGCCGTACACCGGCAGCGGCTTATCGTTCCATGCATTGACAATCATAAGCGGAATTAACTTTTCGGGGAACTGATACGGTCCGTAATTATTGGAACAACGACTGATGGTTACCGGCAAACCGTACGTCCTGTGATAAGCAAGAACCATCAAATCCGCAGCCGCCTTGGAAGAGCTGTACGGGCTGCTTGTATGAATCGGAGTCTCCTCCGTAAAAAACAAATCCGGCCGATCAAGAGGCAAATCCCCATAAACCTCATCCGTCGACACCTGATGGTAACGGGTAATCCCATACTTACGGCAGGCATCCATCAACACAACCGTCCCCTTGATATTCGTATCGAGAAATATTTCCGGATTCTCAATGGAACGATCCACGTGAGACTCTGCGGCGAAATTCACAACCATGTCAGGCTGTTCTTCCTCAAACAACCGATAAACTGCTTTTCTATCCGTAATATCGGCTTTTACAAAACGAAAATTCGGCTGATTGCCGACCGAATCCAATGTGGAAAGATTACCGGCATACGTCAGGCAATCCATACAGATAATCCGATCGTTCGGATACTTATGCAGCATAAAAAAAATGAAATTGCTTCCGATAAACCCGGCTCCGCCGGTTACGATAATCTTCATAAATACCTCCCGTTTCGTCTCCGTACTTTCATTCTGTCCGAAACTAGTGCAGCGTATCCATATATTTTCCGTCAACAACATCCTTCAGATATTGTCCGTACTGATTCCCCTTAAAAAGCTCGCAAATCTTCAAAACATCTGCTTTTGTAATCCAGCCGTTCAGATAAGCAATCTCCTCCAGGCAGGCAATTTTACGATGCTGATGCGTCTCGACTGTCTTTACAAAATTAGCGGCTTCTATGAGACTTTCGTGTGTTCCGGTATCAAGCCAGGTAAATCCCTGCCCGAGAAGCTCCACATGGAGACTCCCATTTTCCAGATACATACGATTCAAATCCGTGATTTCCAATTCACCTCTTGCGGAAGGCTTCAGGCTTTTCGCATACTCGACAACACGGTTGTCATAAAAGTATAATCCGGTCACACAATAATTGCTCTTTGGCTTAGCCGGTTTCTCTTCAATGGAAACCACCGTTCCGTCCGTTCCAAACTCAACAATACCAAAACGTTCCGGATCGTCAACATAATAACCGAAAATAGTTGCGCCGTTCCCGGACTCTGCATGTTTCACCGCAGCGCGCAGACGTTTTTTCAAACCATGACCCGAGAACACATTATCCCCGAGAACCATTGCAACCGAATCTTCGCCGATAAAATCTGCTCCGATAATAAACGCCTGCGCCAACCCATCGGGACTTGGCTGAATTGCATACGATAATTGTACCCCAAACTGCCGTCCGTCTCCGAACAGGCTTTGGAAACGAGGGGTATCCTCGGGTGTAGAAATAATCAGAATCTCGCGAATCCCCGCATTCATAAGAACCGACATCGGATAATAAATCATCGGTTTA
>DLOO01000059.1:5200-5390 GCA_002479645.1 Lachnoclostridium sp. UBA7482
ATAACTCTGCATATTCGTCGTCAGTTTATGATACCACAATTACCATGGAATTGCAATCTTATTATTCTACAAAACCTACAGTGTACACAACAATTTCACTTCATACCCCCCCATATTTTTGTTATATTTGCACAAAATAACCGGATTTTATACCATAAAAAAGCGTTTCGCTCGCGCCGAGCGCGTGCCG
>DLOO01000048.1:0-7991 GCA_002479645.1 Lachnoclostridium sp. UBA7482
TAATCAAACTGTAAATACATTGATATTAGCCATAAAAATCACCTTTTTTAGTTATGAATTTTTTCCGGAATTATTGCAGTAAGCGTAAGCTCTATGGAGAGAACCAGCAACCTCATGATCTTGGAGGCAAAGCCCGATAGCCGGACATGAACACCGGTACATCCCCAGACAAGCAGACTTTCGCACACTAAAAACCTGCGGAGACGCTGCAGGCATCACCATTCATCCAAAAAATAATTTACACTTCTATATGAAACACCCGGAAACGTGGTAAAATATGCCGCAATGTATTTACAGTTTGATTATACAATATTTTTCCGGAAAGGTCAAGGATATAATTATGTTATACATAGATAACACTATGTAATTTCTGTAAAAATCACAGCGTTATCAATTTTTTAACCTCAAAAAACCTCGAATTACAGAGAAATTTCTGATAACAGCGCATTTCTGATGAAATTTTTAAAAAAGGCTTGATTTTTTTTCTGAAATGTAGTATACTTAATATATATGCTAAGGTGAGATCTTCACCTTAATTATGAAAGGAGTTCTTTTATGATCTATTCTCACGAAGTTGAAAAAATGTGCCCCATCGCTCAGGGCGTTGCACACGGCGCCGCTCCTATTCCGGAGGAAGCTAAGTGGGTCAAGGCTAAGGAAATCAAAGATATTTCCGGTTTTACACACGGTATTGGCTGGTGTGCTCCTCAGCAGGGTACTTGCAAGCTTACACTCAATGTTAAAGAGGGCGTTATCCAGGAATGTCTCGTCGAGACTATCGGATGCTCGGGTATGACTCACTCTGCTGCTATGGCTTCAGAGATCCTCCCCGGCAGAACTATACTCGAGGCTCTTAATACAGACCTCGTTTGCGACGCTATCAACACAGCAATGAGAGAGCTTTTCCTCCAGATCGTTTACGGTCGTTCACAGAGCGCATTCTCTGAGGGCGGTCTCGTAGTCGGCGCAGGTCTTGAGGATCTCGGTAAGGGACTTCGTTCACAGGTCGGTACAATGTACGGTACTCTCGCAAAGGGTCCTCGCTACCTTGAAATGACTGACGGCTATGTTACAGGCGTTGCTCTCAATGAAGACAACGAGATTATCGGCTACCAGTTCGTAAACTTCGGCAAGATGATGGACTTCATCAAGGCAGGCGATGACGCTAATACCGCTTTCGAGAAAGCTAAGGGTCAGTACGGCAGAGTTGCTGATGCTGTTAAGATCGTTGACCCCAGAAAAGAATAAGGAGGACTTGTACAATGGCTTTATTTGAATCATATGAGAGAAGAATTGACAAGATCAATTCCGTACTCAATAGCTATGGCATCTCCTCCATTGAAGAGGCAGAAAAGATTACAAAGGACGCTGGTCTTAACGTATATGACGCTGTTAAGAAGATTCAGCCCATCTGTTTCGAGAATGCTTGCTGGGCTTACATTGTAGGCGCTGCAATCGCAATCAAGAAGAACTGCCGTAAGGCTTCCGAAGCTGCTGCTGCTATCGGCGAAGGTCTTCAGGCTTTCTGTATTCCGGGTTCCGTTGCCGATACCCGTAAGGTAGGTCTTGGTCATGGTAATCTTGGCAAGATGCTCCTTGAAGAAGAGACTGAGTGTTTCGCATTCCTTGCAGGTCACGAGTCTTTCGCAGCTGCTGAAGGCGCTATCGGCATCGCAGAGAAGGCTAACAAGGTTCGTAAGAAGCCCCTCCGCGTTATCCTTAACGGTCTTGGAAAAGACGCTGCACAGATCATCTCCAGAATCAACGGATTTACTTTCGTTGAGACTGAGTACGATCCTTACACCAACACGGTAAAGGAAGTCTATCGTAAGTCTTATTCCGAAGGTCTTCGTGCAAAGGTTAACTGCTACGGTGCAAACGATGTTTGCGAAGGCGTAGCTATCATGCACAAGGAAGGTGTTGACGTTTCCATTACCGGTAACTCCACCAATCCTACCCGTTTCCAGCATCCTGTTGCAGGTACCTACAAGAAGGAATGTATCGAGCAAGGCAAGAAATACTTCTCCGTTGCTTCCGGCGGCGGTACCGGTCGTACCCTTCATCCGGACAACATGGCAGCAGGTCCTGCTTCCTACGGTATGACCGATACTATGGGTCGTATGCATAGCGACGCTCAGTTCGCAGGCTCCTCTTCCGTTCCGGCTCACGTAGAGATGATGGGTCTTATCGGTGCAGGTAACAACCCGATGGTCGGCATGACGGTATCCGTAGCTGTTTCCATTGAGGAAGCTGCTACTGCAGGTAAGTTCTGATTACTGACTCCGTAAATTTTCAATACCTCCTAATCGCCCGGCGTTTAGGAGGTATTTTCTAATTGTTTATCTTTGTACTCTCGCGCCTGCGCCGCCCATAATGGCCTCAACTTCCTTCCTGCTGGCCATTGTAGTATCGCCGGGGGTCGTCATAGCCAGCGCACCGTGCGCCGCGCCGTAATTAACCGCAAGCGCAGCGTCTCCGGTTGTCATCAGACCGTAAATCAAGCCGGATGCGAAGGAATCGCCGCCGCCGACGCGATCCATAATCTCCAGACCCTTATAATCCTTTGCCTTATAAACCTCACCGTCCGCCCAGCAAATTGCGCTCCAGTCATTGACAGTTGCCGTCTTTACTTCACGAAGGGTTGTTGCAACCGCCTTGAAGTTCGGATAGGTCTTCGCTGCCTGATTAATCATTTTCTTGTAGCCTTCCAGATTCAGTTCCTTCAGGTTCTCATCATTTCCCTCAATCTCAAAGCCCAGACATGCGGTAAAATCCTCTTCGTTGCCAATCATAACGTCGACATAGCGGGCAATCTCTTTATTGACCTCCTGCGCCTTCTCCTTGCCGCCGATAGCGCTCCACATGGACGGGCGGTAATTCAGGTCATAGGAAACAACCGTACCGTATTTCTTTGCCGCCTTAATCGCTGCAAGCACAGTCTCGCCGGACTGCTCGGACAGCGCCGCATAGATACCGCCGGTATGCAGCCAGCGAACTCCCAGCTCGCCGAAGATATAATCAAAGTCAAAATCCTCCGGCGTCGCCTTGGAAATTGCCGTATTTGCACGGTCAGAGCATCCAACCGCCCCGCGGATACCGAAGCCTCTTTCGGTAAAATTCAGCCCATTTCGGCAGATTCTGCCGATTCCGTCGGTCTTCATCCATTTGATTAACGAAGTGTCCACCCCGCCCTGCAGGATAAAATCCTCCATCAGCATACCGATTTCATTGTCGGCAAATGCGGTAATCACACCGGTCTTCATGCCAAAGCACCGACGCAGACCACGAACGACGTTGTACTCTCCGCCGCCTTCCCACGCCCGAAAGCTTCTGGCGGTGCGGATTCGTCCCTCACCGGGGTCCAGACGAAGCATAACCTCCCCCAGCGATACTGCATCATAACGGCATTCCTTTGCCGGCCTCAAATTTAATTCCATTTTTATCCCCCATTCCGAGCGGCTATAGCCACTCCTCCTCTTCCTGTTAGCGCTTGCGAACAACTTCGCCCTGCTTTTTGTAAATGCTGTCGGCAGCAACAACTCCGCGCACACTCGAGAGCGGGTAAATATTGCTGTTCCTTCCGACAACCGTTCCGGGATTCAGCACACTGCCGCAGCCGACTTCAACCATATCGCCAAGCATCGCGCCAAACTTCTTCCTGCCGGTCTCAATCTGAACATCCCCGCATTTGACAACAACCGTTTTTTTATCCGACTTCACATTCGAGGTAATGGAACCGGCGCCCATATGGGACTTGTATCCAAGAATCGAATCGCCCACATAGTTATAGTGCGGCACCTGCACGTTATTGAAAAGAATCACGTTCTTAAGCTCCGTCGAGTTACCGACAACTGCCTTCTTACCGACAATCGCACTGCCGCGGATAAATGCACAATGACGAATCTCTGCCTCATGGTCAATGATGCAGGGACCGGTAACAGATGCCGTCGGAGCCACCTTGGCATCCTTTGCAATCCACACATTCTCCCCACGTTTTTCATACTCATCCGCCGGGAGCGTCTCTCCCAGCTTCACAATAAAATCCTTGATGAACGGGAGAATCTCCCATGGATATTCATGTCCCTCGAACACCGCCGCCGCAATAGTCTCCGAAAGTGTATAAAGGTTTGCAATTTTTGCCTCCAAAATCTCTGTGCTCATCTGTTACCCCTTCAATCCGCGAGACTGACGATCCATGTCCTCAACTACAATATCATAAATTTCTCCCAGCCCCGCGCAGTACTCCAGAAGTTTCCATGGCTCGTTCGTATGAAAATGCACCTTAATCAAATCCTCGTCACCGACTGCAAGCAAACAATCTCCCTTCAGATTCTGCGTAATATACTCCGTAATCTTATCCTCATCAAGGTTTTCTCCTTCAATCAGGAGCTGTGTGTCATAACGAAATTCCAACATATTTTTCCCCTTCTATGATTCTTATCAGCGAATCTCGGTCATTCCGCCCATGTAAGGACGAAGCGCTTCCGGAATACGAACCGAACCGTCTGCCTGCAAATTGTTCTCAAGGAATGCAATCAGCATACGAGGCGGTGCTACTACTGTGTTATTCAAGGTATGTGCAAAATACTTGCCGCCCTCACCGACAACACGAATCTTCAGTCTTCTTGCCTGTGCATCCCCAAGGTTTGAACAGCTGCCGACCTCAAAATACTTTTTCTGTCTCGGGGACCATGCTTCCACGTCGCAGCTCTTTACCTTCAGGTCTGCAAGGTCACCGGAGCAACACTCCAGCGTACGAACCGGGATATCCAGAGAGCGGAACAGATCAACGGTATTCTGCCACAATTTGTCATACCAAACCATGGAATCCTCCGGCTTGCAGACAACAATCATTTCCTGCTTTTCAAACTGGTGAATACGATATACCCCGCGCTCTTCAATACCGTGAGCGCCCTTTTCCTTACGGAAACAGGGAGAATAGCTGGTCAGGGTGTAAGGAAGGTTCTCTTCCTTGTTGATGGTATCGATAAACTTCCCAATCATGGAGTGCTCGCTGGTACCGATGAGATACAAATCCTCGCCCTCAATCTTGTACATCATGGAATCCATTTCTGCAAAGCTCATTACACCGGTAACAACGTCGCTGCGAATCATAAACGGCGGCACGCAGTAGGTAAACCCACGATTAATCATGAAATCTCTTGCATATGCAATTACTGCGGAATGAAGTCTTGCAATATCACCCATCAGGTAATAGAAACCGTTACCGGCAACCTTTCTTGCACTGTCAAGGTCGATACCGCTGAATTTCTCCATAATCTCGGTATGATAAGGAATCTCAAAATCCGGAACAACCGGCTCGCCGTACTTCTGAATCTCGACATTTTCGGAATCATCCTTACCAATCGGAACACTGGCGTCGATGATATTCGGAATCGTCATCATAATGGTCTTAACCTTCTCAGCAAGCTCTGCTTCCTGCTTCTCAAGCTCTACCAGATGAGCCGAAAATTCATTGACCTTCTGCTTCATTGCCTCGGCCTCTTCCTTCTGCCCCTTTGCCATCAGTCCGCCAATCGTCTTACTGATTTTGTTCCTCTCTGCACGGAGGTTATCTGCCTCCTGCTTTGCCTTACGGCTCTGCTCATCCAGAGCAATGACTTCATCCACCAAGGGAAGCTTCTTGTCCTGAAACTTATTGCGGATGTTCTGCTTCACGATTTCCGGATTTTCTCTGACAAACTTTAGATCTAACATAGTCTCCTCATTTCTGCGCACTTCTTTTGTATTGTATGTATCCTGTGCGCGGGATACGCTTACTTCCGGTAACAAAGAGTATCGTCACGATTGGCATTTATGCCACATCGGGGCACATCCATAGCGGAGCGTTTTTTATTCTATAGGAAATTCAAAGGAATTTTTATGGAATAAAAAAGAAAAAGCCCATACATCCCCGCTTCTCCGACTGCCCGGATAAAATCTTGGGACGAATGAACTCCGCGTTGCCACCCAACTTGCCTCTCGGCCTCTCAATTACGTACGATAAAGGGTACGCCCTCCGGCTTTCACCGGCTGCTCCTGAAGTGGAAAGGCGCTCCGTTCTCCCGGTTCGCACCAAACCACCGGGTCTCTGAAAGAAAAATCGCACCGTAGCTTCAATCATTGCAGATTTTCCTTATTATACCCATTTTTTTCACAATATACAAGTATGATTTTCACAAATTTATTCATTCTTTATCTTGGAATTATCCGATTTTCATCGTTTTTCTGTCATTCCTCTATTGAAACACCCCCCGCTCTGTTATATACTGTACAAAGAAGGGAGTATTTGATATATGAGTTCCAATTCCAAAAAAAATAAGTCCGGCGGCTGGATTTTTCCTGTATTGGCGTTTTGCCTTTTAACCGGCAATCTGCCTATTTTTGTAATTATGATAATCATCTACTCGATGATCATGGTGCGTACCCCAAATAAAGGCTCTCGCACTGCTGTCCGAAACCAAAACCGGAACCCGCGGATTTTACATTCCGATACACTTTCGGAACAATCCCGGGACACGGCAAACGATCCGCAGTACCATACCGAGTCCGTTCCGAATCTCGGTCTCCCCAAGCAGGCTGCCAAGCGTCATAAAATGCTAAGTCGCTTTAACCATGCCTACGGTTTGAATCTGACTTCCGAGCAGATTCAGCGAATAGTCGATGCAAGCTACATGTCTGTCGAATGGACCAAAGAATTAGTTGCCATGTCTGCCGAGTATGAAAACACTTCCAGCTGGTACGTCGGCGAGCATGCCTGGTTACGAGCCTATCTGAAAGCGTTTCAGGTACAGAATATTTCATCTGATTTTACTATGCAGGAACAGATTGTATTTGATTCCTTTGACCGTGTTTTTGCCGACATCTGCAACGATCCTTCTCAGCCGATGGAGCGTGCCATCTCGCGAATCAACACCAAATATCCGATTCTGTTTGACGAGGCTACTTTTACGATTGCCTACCGTTTTCTCGAATCCAAGGGCAAGAAATATCCGGTGTCCTTCACCCAGATTTTCAGCATGGATGATGGTATTGACGATTTGCTAAGCAAATATTCCAAAGGGGATACAACCCCTGCCGGAACGCTGCAACGCCGTTAAGCATTACAATAACAAACGCCTGTTGGTGCATTCTCCGAATGGAGTTCCTGCACCGGCAGGCGTCTTTTCTTTACTTTTTCTTCTTACTCTTTTTCATCATTTTTTCAAAAGCCCGGTCAGAATAAAAGCGGCCGCCTTTATTCTCCGCCGTCCTTTTCTTGCAGATATCAAAATACTCTTTGGATTGTTTCAGGCATTCCCGCCATTCTTTGTCAACGGCCTCGCTATGTGTGGTATCAATCGCATAGTGTTCCTTGACATAGCGCGCAAAATATCTCGTCATTTTCTCCGTCCCCAGAGGATTCAGATGCTCGTTATCCGAAAAATCCATATCCGGATCGATACCTATCTCCTCCAAATATTCGGAGAAATTTACAAACTCGTATCCGTAGCTTGTAATCAATTCCGAGACGTCCTCGTAAGCCCCTTCAACCTCGAATCGATTTCTGTGCGGCCAGCGGACAAACAGCACATTTTCAATATTCTCTTCCTTCAGATACTCGAGAAATGCGGTCATATATTTTGCGCCTTCCTCGGACATCTTTCGCTGCTCCTTCTTTTCATTTTTCTTATCCGGACCGCTCTGACACTTTGCATCGTAACCCTTCATAATCGAATATCCGCGTTTTGAAATGTCCCATTTATCCGTCATAACCTTCGTTGCAACATACAAATGCTTCCAGTTATTATGATATTTTTCAAATGGGTAAAAATAAGAACGTTGATTCTCCTTTGGTACCAGCTCCTTAATTGCCTCTGCCTTTTCCTTGGACATCGGTATATTATCAAACCATTCCCGAAGTCTGGAATCCAGCAGCTGATCCGGATAATAAACACCGTTAATTTCCACAACATAGAGCTGAGAATCCTGCCGCTTACGGCATTCCTAAA
>DLOO01000048.1:8002-20425 GCA_002479645.1 Lachnoclostridium sp. UBA7482
CGCTGCCAGCGAAACCGCGTAGCTGGTAAATCCGGCCTCCTCGTACGCCAGGGGAGCCAAATACCCGCGATAAAATTCACTGGCGCCAATCAGCATAACATCAATCGATTTTTCCGGTTCCTGATAAAATGCATAAACACGCAGGCACTCTTCTTCTTTGTTATAATTCAAAAACTTCCCGAGGAAGACAATTACTATTACTATAACCGCACAGAACACCACGATTTTTAATACTTGTTTTTTCGTCATAAAATCTCTTCCTAACACATCTAAAACTGCATATATACAAACTCTGCCGCACTGGTGCCCGGACCATACATACCAAGCACAAGAATCAGGAGCGTGCCTAAAACCATCACACCCCAGCGAACCGGTGCCGGACAGACTGCAAGCTTTTCACGCACAAGGCATTGCTTCTTTTCCTGATACAGCGAAACAGTAAAAAGAAGAAGTAACCCGAGCAAAAGCAGCACATAGTCACTGATTTCCAGCCCGATTGCCTCCAATACCTTTTTATCCCAAAAATCTCTGCGGCGCACGTCCGTAACCGACAGAAACATCATGCGCATTGCCGAGGTAAAATTCTCGGCAATATCGAAGTAATACCCAACCAAAACAATAAGAAAGGTACGCAGCATCTGAAAACAGCGGAAAAAAAACCGTTCCGAATTGATTTTCAGTTTTTCGAGCCATATTTTATAATTCGGTTCGAGAATGTTTGAAAGGAAAATCACGGCTCCGTTCCATACGCCGAACGCCACGTACTTCCAGTTTGCTCCGTGCCAAATTCCGATAACCACAAACGTGATAAAGGTTGCAATTCCGGCAGGCAGAACCTTTCCCACATGGTTTCCAAGGCGTGCCTTGCTCTTTCTGCCGAGCTTCAAAAACGCACCAGACATCGCAATCGGATAAAACAGGTAATCTTTCAGCCATGCACCAAGCGTAATATGCCATCTTCGCCAATATTCCCCGATACTCTTTGAAAAATACGGCCTGCGGAAGTTTTCCGCCATGGTGATGCCAAACATCTCGGCAACACCACGGGATATATCCACACCGCCCGAGAAATCTGTATACAGCTGAAATGCATAAAACAGCGCCGCCGTCAATATCCAGGTGCCGGAGTAGGCGCTGATATCATCGCAGATAACATGAATCAGAACTACCGCTCTGTCGGCAAGAATCAGTTTCTTTGCAAGCCCCCACAGAACAAGCTGAAATCCAAATTTAATATTGTTATACTTGAGGTCATGTCCCTCGTACAGCTGCTCAGCCAATTTGTCATATATTCCAATCGGTCCCTGAATGATTTGCGGAAAAAACGACACAAACAGCGCGAATTTGGCAAGATTTTTCTGTGCAGGAACCTTCTGACGATATACGTCAATCAGATATCCCATAGCCTGGAATGTATAAAAGGAAATTCCGAGCGGAAGAATCAGCCCTAACCTGGGGGAATGTACGTGAAGTCCCAATGCCGCAAGCAGCGCCGTGACGGAGTCCGCAAAGAAACCAAAATACTTAAGAAATGCCAGAATGCCGAAGTTCAGCAGCAGAAAACCGGTTAACACCCATCTTCTTTTCCGTCCGGCTCGGTCTTTGTATGCGCTTTTCTGTTCCCTGGTCCACTCCTGCTTATGTTCCTTAACATACTGCTTCGATGCTGTCTGCATACGCTCAATGAGCAGGGCGCCGACATAAGTCGTTACCGTGGTAATGAAAATGTACGGCATATACTTAAAACAGACAATCCCGTAAAATGCTATACTTGCAAGAAGCAAAACCACCCAGCGATATGACTTCGGACACAAATAGTAGGCAAATAATGCCGCAAGCACAAACAAGCCGAAGCTTAGTGATGTCAGCGTCATATCTCGCCCTCCATGTTAAACTCTGCAATATCCCGCTGAGCACGCAGAAGCTTCTCTTCGCCGTGTTTATCAATCATATAGACAGCAGGCAGTTCTCTGCTCAAAAACAGGGAAATGCCCTCACAGACAGAATATGCGCCAACCCTGTGAAATGCGAGCACGCTGCCCTCTCCCAGTCCGGTCAATCTCACCTTGCGAACCAGCACATCGGCTGTTGTACACAGGCTTCCGCATACGGACCAGTCCCGTTCCTCGTTATCAGCCCTTTCATAAACCTCCATCGGAGGAATCTGCATAGCCATAGTCTGTCCGTAATATTTCAGCTGATGAACACCGCCGTCGCAGATACAATAGTTGATATCCCCGATTACCTTCGTGTCCATCACACGCGTCAGATATGTCCCGCAGGTTGCTGCAAGAAACCTGCCCATTTCAATGGTAATCGGGTAACGTCCGGCAAAGTCGTTCATGNNGTTCAGCAGGTCGCAGACCTCTGTCAGCATAACCTCATCCTTTTCGTCCGCATCCGGAGAAAAGTAATCCACCGCAATCCCCGGACCATATTCTATGTGTTCGGTTACAAATCCGAACCGGCTCTTTAATTCTTCTGTCAGCTCTGCCAGTTCTTCCAGTTCCTTTGCAATCTGCGCGCTCTTTTTCTTCTGCGTTCCGGTATACATATGCAACCCGATTATCCGAACTCCGGGATATTCCCCTCGACGCCCGATAATGGAACAAAGCTCTTCCCTGTCCATCCCAAACTGATTCCCGCAGGAAAGACGTAAAATCAGCGGAACCCTTTTGTTGTCTGCCGCAGCGAGACGGCTGATGATTTCCACATGCTTTCTGCTCTCTGCCGTAAAGATTCCGACGCCGTCGCGCAAGGCTCTTGCAACATCTGCCTCCGTCTTGTTCACGCCTGAAAAAATTACCTTTGTCAAATCCACTCCGGATTTTTCACAAATTGTCAATTCCCCCGGGCTGCATACCTCGATATACGCAAGCGAATCCGGAAGATAACCGGTAAGAAAAGGATTTGCTTTTATCGAAAAAACCAATCCGATTTTGTCTGCTAATTTTGACTTTACAAGATTGACACGTTTTTCAAATTCACCGATATCAAACACATAAGCCGGACCGCTTATTTGCTTTATTATGTTCGTAAACATATCAATCCTCTTCCTGAATCCTCTCAATCAATGCAAGAATCGCATCAATGTTGTTAAAATTGTCGGGAGTCAAGTCCTCCACATGAATCTGTACATCAAACTCCTCGTCGATTTCTCCGACAAGCGCAACCACATCAATAGAGTCCAGGATACCGTCCGTAATCAATGCATTCTCGTTTTCAAAGTCCACATCCGGGCGAATCTGCTCCATCATTTCAATCAATTCATCTCTCATATCCATTTTCCCTTCTTTTCCGTATTGCTCAATTCTAAATCATTTTTTTAACTGAGTAATGCTCTCATATCTGTCTTTCCGTTCGCAAGCCGCGGCATCTGCGTCAGCTTTACCATGCGTCTCGGCACCATAAATCCGGGCAGCGTCTTTCGCAGCTCTACCGCAACTTCTTTGTTTGTGCACTCTCCGGTATAAAACAGTGCAATCTGATCCCTGTCCTTATCAAAGACAACGCAGCACTCTTCCAGCTTCTCCACTGCCAGCGCTGCAAGCTCAATTTCTCCGAGTTCCACCCGATGTCCGAGATATTTAATCTGTCGGTCCATTCTTCCGTGGAAATGCCAAATTCCCTGTTCGTCCAGACTCCCCAAATCTCCGGTTTTGTAAATTATTTCCCGATAGCTTTGATTTAACGGATTCTGAACAAAGGCTTTTGCCGTAAGCTCCGGCGCATTGTAATATCCCAAAGCCAAAATCGGACCGGACACGCAAATCTGCCCAATTTTCCCCTGCTCTGTCGGCGTATCGTCCTCATTTAAGCAAAATACCCGGTAATTATCGTACGGCACGCCGATTGGCAGATTCTCCTCCTCCGTCACCCGATGCTTAACCTCGTAGTAGGTACAGGATGCCGTCGCCTCGGTAGGCCCGTATTGGTTAACAAACCGGGCTTCCGGCAAATGCTCCTGCCACGTTTTCAACACTCTTCCGGGCATAACCGAACCGGAAAAGCAGATTTTCCGAAGATATGCAGGCGTCGTGTAGTCAAATGCTCCCATCGTCGCCGGAATCGTCAGCGCCGAAACACTCCAGCCAACCGAAGTAACCTTTTCTTCATTCAGCGCGTCGAACAATTTCGCCGGCAGCGAAAAATACTGCTTTGGAATAATAAACATGGAGGCATTAGTCCGAATCGGAATGTAGATGTCCCGGATTGCTGCAATGTAATCGAGCGGCGACTGGTTCCCGAGGATGTCCTCTTCCGTAATCCCCATCACCTTTATGTATGCATCAATGTAGCACATCAACGATTCATGCGAGGTCATTACCCCCTTGGGTACTCCTGTGGACCCGGAAGTATAAATGATATACAACGGATCCGAAATGCTTGAACAAGACCGAATCTTCGCAAGCGCATCCTCACAAATCCCGCCGTCAAGTACTTCCCGGGTTTCCACAACTTTTGCATCTCCCGCAATACTTCCGGCAAGTTCCCGGTAACAGGCGTCCGCAAGAATCAGTTCCGGCTGCAGGCTGTTAACAATCTGCTGGAGGCGAAGCTTCGGCTGCGTACCGTCTAACGGTGCATAGCAGTGTCCGCTGTAAACAACGCCAAAGAAAAGCACCGGCGTCATAACACAACGCTCCGACAAAATGACAATCGGCTTCCCGCTTTTTGCGATATGGCTCAACGAGCTTCCGATTATCCTTGCCTTTTCCCATACCTCAGCAAAGGAAATCTCCGACTCCGTGTCCTTATATATGATTTTATCCGGAGTTTTCCGGACGGCCTCTTCCAGCCACTCCAGTACATTTCGGAACATATCCTCTTCCTCCTATCCATAGCTTATTATACACATTTCCCCAAATGTATCAATACACTTCCAGTAATTCACCAAAAATTTAATCTTTTTTTAATCTTTTGTAATTATTTTGTAACAATTAAACGTGCATCCCGGAATCACTCCGAAATGCACGCATGGGATATTTCCAATATAATTTATCGGTATTCCTTTGCAATTTCTGCGTAAGGAAGCTTTCCGCCAAACAAATCCAGCGCGCTGCCAATCGTAAAATCGATACGATTGTTCCCGAGCTTCGCAAGCTTCTCGATATCCTTTCGGCTGCGAATGCCCCCCGCGTAAGTCATGGCAACGCGTTCCACGCCGCCAAGCATCGCCAGCAGCTCCTCCTCCACACCATTCTGCATTCCCTCGACGTCCACTGCATGAATCAGAAATTCATCACAGCTTTCAGACAATCGTTCCATAAGCTCCGGCGTAACCTTTTCCTCTGTAAAGCACTGCCAGCGATTGGTCACAATATAATACGCTCCGGCTCTTTTTCTGCAGCTCAAATCAAGCACCAGACGTTCCTTGCCAACGCTTTGTACAAGCTTTGCAAGGTTGTCCTCCTTTAGAATTCCGTCTGAAAAAACGTACGACGTCACAATCACATGCGACGCCCCCGCATCCAAAAACTCCAAAGCATTGGAATCGTTGATTCCGCCGCCCACCTGCAACGTCCCGGGAGCTGCCGCAAGTCCGGTCAGCGCCTGCTGCTTCGTTGCTTCATAATACGGACTGCCCGCGCCATTTAACAGAATCACATGTCCGCCGGTAAGACCGTCGCTTCGGTACAGCCTCGCATAATCCGCCGCCGACATTTCGGACACAAAATTCTCCTGCGCATAGTCCTGACGGTCCGTAAGGCTTCCCCCGACAATCTGCTTCACTTTTCCATTATGTATATCAATACAAGGCCGAAATTTCACCTGAATACTCCTTTTAACCTTATCTATTTTTTTCTGCCGTAAGCATCCTCCCACCATGGACGCCGGTCAGAGACAGCACCTGAATCACTTATGGTACGGCTCATTTGACGAAATCCGGTATGCGCGGTATATCTGTTCTAACAAAATCACGCGCATCAGCTGGTGCGGGAAGGTCATCTTGGAGAAGCTGATTTTGCCGTCCGCCATGGAAAGCACCTCCTTCGACAAGCCGAGCGAACCGCCGATTACAAACTGAATCTGCCCGAATCCCCGCACGGCGATTTGTTCCATCGTTTTGGAAAATTCGACCGAATCCTGCATCTTCCCGTCGATTGCCAGAATCATTTTGTATGCGTCCGGCTTCATGTATTTGATTAACCGACTGCCCTCGGTTTTCCTGATTTTCTCTTCGATGGCCTCGGAAGCGCCGTCCGGCGTCTTTTCATCGGGAACCTCGAGGATCTCCAGTTTACAATATCGCGACAGGCGCCTGCTGTATTCCGCTACTGCATCCGCAAAATACTTCTCTTTGATTTTTCCCACACATAAAATCGATATATTCATTCGCTTTTCACACTCTCATTATGCCGGATTCTCGGACAGTTTCTCAACAGACACCCGGTCAATTACCCGGTTTTCGCAATTTAATATGCGGAAGCAGTATCCCTGATACCAAATCTCCGCCTGCTCTCCATCCTCCGGAATATGACCGAGACGCGATACCAGCAGACCGTTCAGCGTGTCAAAATTCTCCTCGTCCTCTTCCAAATATACAATAGGAATCAGTTCCGCAAGCTCCTCCAGAAGAATCAACCCCGACACCAGCAAATCCTTGCCTCTCTGCCTGGCTTCCTCTTCTTCCTTGTCATACTCGTCCTGAATATCCCCGACAATTTCCTCCAGAATATCCTCCATGGAGACAATACCTGCCGTCTGACCATACTCGTCAATAACGACGGCAAGCTGCATCTTTCTGGTCTGCATCTCATTGAAAAGAGTATCTAACGGAAGGGTCTCCGGTACACGAAGCGGCTCTCTGGCAATCTCCTCCAAAGGACGGTTTCGATTTCCTTCCATATACTCCATCATAATATCCTTCAGATACAGCATCCCGACAATATCATCCAGCGTCTCACGATACAGCGGATATCGCGAATAACTCCCATGCAGCATATGTAACAGGGCATTTCCCAGCGTTTCCTCTGTGGAAATCGCATCCATTTTGGAGCGGTTCGTACAGATATCTCCGGTCAAGGTATCCGAAAATTCCATAATATTTGAAATCATTTCCGCCTCTTCTTCAAGAAGAGCGCCCTGTTCCTTGTAATCATTAACAATCGACAGAATTTCCTCGTCCCTGTTTTCCCCTTCCCGTTTTTTTAAGAGCATACGGCGCAGCCTGTTTCCGAGACTGTTTCCCGAGTGTTCTTCCATAAAAGCATGTCCTTCCTTTCTTTGGCGCTTATGTATCAATTCCCAGACTGATCATAAGTGCATCGTTAATTCGTAACATAATTTCCGAATCGAGATGACAAACCTTTTCCCGAAGTCTTGATTTGTCAATGGTCCGAATCTGCTCCAATAAAATAACCGAATCCTTTAGCAGATGGTACTTCTTCGACGAAAGCTCCACATGCGTCGGAAGCTTTGCCTTATTGGTTCTGGATGTAATGGCCGAACAGATAACGGTCGGGCTGTGGCGGTTTCCCATGTCATTTTGAATGATGAGAACCGGCCGGATTCCTCCCTGCTCAGACCCGACTACCGGATGTAAATCGGCATAATAGATATCTCCGCGAATCACAGTTAACATATCCACACTCCATACGTTTTTATGTATTATTTCCTGATTTTGCGTGAGTATACAATGATTTATGCAAGTACATCCTTCATTGCGGCAATCATATCCGACGCCATCATACCATGCCTGCCAAGCGACTTTGCCGCCGCATCTCCTAAGCATCCATGCAGATAGACCGCGGCGCAGACCGCATCCATCGGCGCCATGGTGCACAATAGCGCTCCGGTAATACCGGCAAGCACATCCCCGCTCCCTCCGACTGCCATACCGGAATTGCCGCTTTGATTGAGGTAAATCCCCTCCGACGCCGCCACTGCGGTACAGGCGTCCTTCATTACCGTTATAAACCGTGCAGATGTCTGTAACTTGTGCAGAACATCCATCCATTGCTCCGTCAAATCGCTCATGGACAGCCCGAGCAATCGGCTGAGTTCCTTTTTGTGCGGCGTAAGCACCGTGTCGGGCGACAGCCATGCATTCAGCAGGGCAATCCGCTCCTCGCCGACTGCTCCCCTGCGATCCAGTCTGGCAGCCAGACAGTTCAGTGCGTCCGCATCGATTACCATTGGTTTGCCCGACGCCAAAGCTGCATCTGCAAGACGTTCTGTCCGCTCTCCCAATGCAAGCCCCGGTCCAATGACGACACTTTTGGCGGCTTGCAGTTGCTCTGTTACCCGTGCAATGTCATCCGACTCTTCGATGGTGATTACCTCCGGTACCGTCTGCCGAACCGTTGCCAAGGNNGGTTTTCTATCCGGGACGTACCGTTGCCAAGGTTTCTTTTTCAGAAATCAGCTTCACAATCCCTGCCCCACAGCGATATGCTGCCTTCGTACACAGAGTCGCTGCTCCGGGCATATCTCTGCTTCCGGCAATTACGGTAACCGTACCATACGTCCCCTTGTGCGAATCCTCTTTTCTCGCAGGCAGATGCTCCATAACCTGACCTTCATAAGTGAAGAATGTTCCTTCTGTCTCCTGTTTTCCAAGCGTCGGAAGACCAATCTGTCCAATTACAATTTGTCCCGCACAGGTACGTCCCGGATAGAAAACCATACCGGTTTTATTGCAGGAAAACGTCACGGTCTTATCTGCATGAACGGCGTCCCCAAGCACCTTGCCATCGGTCGCACCGACGCCGGACGGAATGTCTGCCGCAACGATAAAGCTGCCGTTCTCCTTCGCACGGTTGATCTCACGAATTACCGCAAGCGCAGCCCCCTCCACCGGCCGATTCAGTCCGACGCCGAACAAAGCATCGACTATTACAGCATATGCGGACAATGCCGCGATGGTCCCGGTTTCTATCGAACGAATCTCCCGCTTATCAAATCCCGCCAGCATCAGCCGGTGCATCTGATGTTCGTACTCCTCCGTACGCCGCCCGTCCGCCATGACAAATACCGTGCAATACCGTTTCCGTTCCTGTAAAAGCCTTGCAAGACAGAGCCCGTCCGCCCCGTTATTTCCATTTCCGCAAACAATAGCAATACTGCCCTTTTCCGGTAATTCCGCAAGCAGGCAGAGTGCGGCGCGTTCCATAAGAACCGGCGAAGGAATCCGCTCCTTCGTGGTCGCCTCGCGTTCCCATGCTTTGATTTGCTGTGCGGTACATAACCTTCGTTTCATTTCCGTAAAATCCTCCGCGCCCTACCGCTCGCTTTCTTTGATTGCATAGGATAATGTCATAAGACTTTCCGTCAGATGAACATTTTCCACCTTGACATTCGCCGGAACCTTGAGTTCAATGGACGAAAAATTCCACAAGCCCTTGATCCCGCAGCTGCAAAGCCGCATAGCAACCTCCTGTGCCCGGTTACTTGGGATACAAAGCGCCGCAATGTCGATTCGGTGCTCCGTTATATAGCTCTCCATCTGCTCCATTCCGTACACCGGAAGGTGATTCAGTTCCCTGCCCGCAGCCTCCGGGTTCACATCAAAAAGTGCTGCGATGTGGAAACCCCGCCGGTCAAAATTCTGGTGATTGCAGATGGCGCGTCCCAGGTTGCCGGCGCCGACAATAATCATCGAGTACCTCCGATTCAAACCCAAAATCCGGCCGATTTCCTTTTGCAGATACTCTACATTATAACCATACCCCTGCTGTCCGAACCCTCCGAACTGGTTTAAGTCCTGCCGTACCTGCGACGCCGTAATATCCAGACTGCGGCTCAATTCCTTTGAACTGATTCGCTCCACATTCCGGCTCATCAGCTCCGACAAATACCGATAATATCTGGGCAGACGCCGAATGACCGCCTCGCTGATTTTCTTTTTCCCTTCTTCTGCTCCGTCCATACAATCTCCACTCCAGTTTTTCCTTGAAAAATACAGGATTTCCCTGTAAAATACAATTTAGTGTAGTTTTACAGACTTCCGTAACAATTTTATTATAGCATAGCACAAGAAAATGTCAAATGAGGACTTGAGCTTCCGTATTTTTTATCCGGCAGTAAAATTTCTTTGAAATTGATTAATTTTGCACAAAAATCCGATTGAAAAATATATTTTTCAGACAGATTCTTGTGCAAAATACCTGCCGCATTAAGCGGCAGATACTGCCGGATAAAAATACGGAAACTCAAGCAAATGAGGATATTATGATACTTTCTGTTAATCAAATTACAAAAACCTTCGGAGACGTATGCGTATTAAGCGATATCTCCTTTCACCTGAACGAACAGGAAAAAGCCGCTGTCGTCGGCGTTAACGGCGCCGGTAAATCGACGCTTCTGAAAATCATGACGGGACAGCTTCCCGCCGACTCCGGGCAAGTAGTCTTTGCCAAGGATACAACCGTCGGTTATCTCGAGCAGCACCAGACCTTCGACGGCAAGGGTACCGTTTATGAGGAGATACTCTCCATAAAAGAAAATGTCCTTCGCATGGAGGAACGTATGCGTGAACTCGAGGTTGCCATGAGCGGCGCCCAGGGGGAGGAGCTTACCGCTCTCGGCGCGGAATATTCCCGCATTTCCCATCAGTTCACTTTAGAAAACGGTTTTGCATACCGCAGTCAGGTGACTGGTATCCTAAAGGGGCTCGGCTTCTCCGAGGAAGATTACAACCGTCCGATGTCGGTTCTTTCCGGCGGTCAGAAGACGCGTGTTGCCCTTGCCAGGCTTCTTGTGTCCGAACCGGATCTTCTGCTTTTGGACGAGCCTACGAACCACCTGGATATCAACTCGATTTCCTGGCTGGAAACCTTTCTTCTGAACTACCGGGGCGCTGTTCTTGTGGTTTCCCACGACCGGTATTTTATGAACCGTATTGTTACCAAGGTTGTGGAGATTTCCCATACCCATGCACAGATGTACCTCGGCAACTATGACGCATTTTCCGAGAAAAAAGCATTGCTTCGCGAAAGCCTCCGCAAACAGTACATGAATCAGCAGGCGGAAATCGCACACCAGAGAGAAGTTATCGAAAAACTTCGCTCCTTCAATCGGGAAAAATCCATCCGACGTGCGGAATCCCGTGAAAAAATGCTCGAGAAGATGGAGGTCATGGAAAAACCGGAGGATTACGACCCTACCATGCGTCTGACGCTCACACCTTCCGTACTGAGCGGAAACGACGTATTGACCATAACGAACCTGTCAAAAGCATTTGGGGCAAATGCTCTCTTCCGCGATGTAAATCTCACGATTCACCGAGGAGAACATGTCGCCATTATCGGCGATAACGGTACCGGCAAGACAACGCTTTTGAAAATCATTCGCGGCATACTCGAAGCCGATTCGGGTTCCATCCGCGAAGGTTCCCGCGTGAGCATCGGCTATTATGACCAGGAGCAGCAGAATTTCAATCCCGAAAAGACGGTATTTGATGAGCTTCACGATGATTATCCGCTATTGGATAACACGAAGATTCGCAGCACTCTTGCCGCATTCCTCTTTACGGGCGATCAGGTTTTCAAGCAGGTCAAGGAATTAAGCGGTGGTGAGCGCGGACGTCTCTCTCTTGCCAAGCTGATTCTCTCTCCCTGTAATGTGCTCCTTCTCGACGAGCCGACGAACCACCTGGATATCCCAAGCAGGGAGATTCTGGAGGATGCTTTGGCGCTCTACACCGGCACATTGATTTATGTGTCGCACGACCGGTATTTTGTAAACCGAACTGCAACCAGAATCCTTGAGCTTGTCAATCGGCAGTTCATCGACTATCTCGGAACCTATGATGAATATCTGGAGAAGCGCGAACTTCTGCACCGTCTTGCATTCGGCGAAGAAACCGCCGTGATTGCCAAAAAGCAGATTACCGAAAGCAAGCAGGACTGGCAGAACCGGAAGGAAGAACAGGCGCGCCAACGCAAACAACAGAACCGTATCGCCAAACTCGAGGAACAGATTTCAAAGTGGGAGGAAGAGATTTCCATGATTGATAAAGAGATGCTCTCTCCCGAAAACTGTACCAATTCTTCTGCTCTCTCCCGCCTTTCCTCAGAAAAAGACGATTTGGAAGCGCGTATCATGGAAGCCATGGAGGAATGGGAAACCCTCAGCAGCGAATCGTAATATGCATGATACCGTAAAACAAATGAGCCATGTAAGGAAACACCCTGCATTCCCTCCCGGGTTTGCGAACGTTTCCTTCCACGGCTCTTATTCCTGTTACTAATACACTTATTCGTTTTTCAGTTCTGCAACATTCTGTGCCAAATTCTGATTCATAATGTTGTTAATTGCACGGATGATGTGTTCATGCGCCAACGTTTCAGCCCTGTCCCCGTCACGATTTCTGATTGCCTCAAGAATCGCGCCGTGCTCCTCGTTGGACTTACCGGCCCGCTCCGGCTCGGCAAGCGTAATCTTACGTACACTGTGCAAGGGAATGCAGGGTGTTTCCTT
>DLOO01000048.1:20467-21136 GCA_002479645.1 Lachnoclostridium sp. UBA7482
CAGTTCTACAATCTGATCGAAGTGCTTCTTCTTCACATGGAAATCCGAAAGATAAATTACCTCTTCAATCTCATCCAACTGTTCCTGCGTGATATTCTCACATGCCCAGCGGGCACATAGACCCTCCAGATAGGAACGAATCGTATAAATATCCTGAATGTCCTTGTTGCTGATTCCCGCAACGTAAGCGCCCTTATTCGGAATAATCTTAACCAATCCCTCAAGTTCCAGCTGACGCAGAGCCTCCCGTACCGGGGTACGGCTGACGCCAAGCTCCTGCCCGATGGAAATTTCCTTCAATTCCTCATTCACTACATACTTACCCGAAAGGATGTCCTCACGGATTTTTTTGAATACCATCCCACGCAGGGAGTATTTGTCTGCATTTTCTCCTGAAAAATGTCTGTCGTCCACGATAATTGCCTCCAAAAATGCCAAAAGATATTCCAACTGCATTATTGTATACAATAATTCCTTAAAAGTCAAGCCATTGCGGAGTATTGACATGGAAAACAAGTATCCGTAATCCCATGACAGGACTTTTTTTGTTCAAATGCTGTTTTTTTCTGCACACCTGACATGCCCGACTCATAGGATAGCACTGTAGAATTTCCCTGGAGGAATATAAACTATGAGTGATTGTTTAACTAACTCCTGCGGCTGCGGTTG
>DLOO01000056.1:0-14528 GCA_002479645.1 Lachnoclostridium sp. UBA7482
GCAGCCTGTGCGGCGGGCGTGGCGGTATTGATGATGGAATGGGGCGTTGTCCGCGGGAATCGTCCTTATCTGCGCGGTACGGAAATCAAATCTCTGCTGATTAACGGGGCGGTTAGGGAAGGGCGTATGTATCCAAATCGGGAGTGGGGGTACGGCGCCATTAACCTTCTCGGCGCATTTCGTGAAATTCGCTGACCGGCATACTTTACTTTAGTGTAAAAAAGTGCTATGATAACATCGTCTTGGTATGAGATACTTTGGAAACAGTGAGGATAAAAGGATGATTAGTGAAAAGATTTTGGACTTGAATAAAAACGGTTCTGCCATTCGTGCCATGTTTGAGGAAGGAAAGAAGATGGCGGCGCTTTATGGTGCGGAGAATGTTTATGACTACAGCCTCGGTAATCCGAGTGTGGAGCCTCCGAGAGAGATAAAGGATGCATTTATGCAGATTCTGGAAGAGGAGAGCCAGAACTATGTACATGGTTATATGCTAAATGCCGGTTACGAGGACGTCAGAGAAGCGATTGCCGATAAACTCAATAAGTCCTTCGGCACTGCATTTTCCGCAAAGAATATTATGATGACCGTTGGCGCTGCCGGCGGTTTGAATGTTGCGTTTAAGACGTTGTTGAATCCCGGGGATGAGGTAATTACCTTCGCTCCGTTCTTCGGTGAATACCGCAATTATGTTGCGAATTTCGATGGAAAGCTTGTGATTGCACAGACCAATCCCGAAACCTTCCAGCCGGATTTGCAGGTATTGGAGAGCGTGATTACCCCGAAGACCAAGGCGATGATTATTAACAATCCGAACAATCCGACCGGCGTTGTTTATTCCGAAGAGACGATTTGTGAGATTGCTGAGTTACTGGAAAAGAAGGAAAAGGAGTACGGTATCAGCATTTATCTGATTGCGGATGAACCGTATCGTGAGCTGGCTTATGACGGTGTTGAGGTTCCTTATCTTACCAAGTACTATCATAATACAATCGTTGGATATTCCTACAGTAAGTCTTTGTCACTTCCGGGTGAGCGTATCGGTTATCTGGTGCTTCCGGATGAGCTTGACGACGCCCATGAGATTATTCCGGGCGCTGCAGTTGCCAACCGTGTACTCGGATTTGTCAATGCTCCGTCCCTGATTCAGCGTGTTGTCGGACGCTGTCAGGACGCAACTGTTGATGTGGAGATTTACAATCGTAACCGCGAACTTCTTTACAGCAGGCTTACCGAATATGGTTATTCCTGTATAAAGCCGCAGGGGGCATTTTACCTGTTTGTAAAGGCTCCGGGCGGAGACGATAAGGCGTTTGCCAGGGCTGCAAAGGAGCACCGTATCCTTCTCGTAGCCGGCAGCGGCTTCGGCGGACCGGGTTATGTGCGTATCGCATATTGCGTGGACTATGACATGATTGTTCGCTCCCTGCCCGGATTTCAGGCTCTTGCAGAGGAGTATGGACTTACCAAATAAGCAGTGACCGTCGTTTGTGCCGATAAGAAGGCAAGTACGGCACCGGAAAAGAGGATGAATATGAGCTACCTTGACAATCTGCGTGCGGTTACCCCCTATGTGCCGGGAGAACAGCCCAAAGCAGAGAATATTATTAAATTAAATACCAATGAGAACCCCTACCCGCCGGCTCCCGGCGTTGCAAAGATTCTCGGTGAAATCGGCGGAAAGGAGGACCGCAAATACCCGGACCCTACGGCAGGACGTCTTACCGAGGCACTTGCCGGACGCTATGGGGTGAAGCGTTCGCAGGTATTTGTCGGCGTTGGTTCGGACGACGTACTTGGTATGTGCTTCCTGACATATTTTAACGGTAACAAGCCGATTCTTTTCCCGGAGATTACATACTCCTTTTATCCGGTTTGGGCGGAGTTGTTCCGTATTCCGTATGAAACCGTGGCGCTTCGCGAGGATTTTCGCATCGCACCGGAGGATTATCGGAGGGAGAACGGCGGTATTGTGATTGCGAATCCCAATGCGCCTACCGGTATTGCACTTTCTCTTTCGGAGATTGAGGAAATTGTTGCCGGAAACCCCGATTCCATTGTTATTATCGATGAAGCTTATGTGGACTTTGGCGGGGAATCCAGCCTTAGTCTTTTAGACAAATACCCGAATCTTGTAGTTGTGCAGACCTTCTCCAAATCCCGCTCCTTAGCAGGTATGAGAATCGGTTTTGCCATTGCAAGCGAGGAATTGATTTCTGCATTGCAGAGCGTGAAGTATTCCTACAATTCCTACACGATGAACCATGCAGCGATTCTTGCCGGTACCGCGTCGGTGGAGGATGAAGAGTATTTTGTGAAGACCTGCAAGCAGATTGTGAGGACGAGAGAGTGGGCAAAGGGAGAATTTGCAAAGCTGCACTTTACCTGCACCGATTCAAGAACCAACTTCCTGTTTGTCAGCCATGCATCGGTTCCGGCTAAGAAGATTTTCGAGGAGCTTCGTGCAAGAAATATTTTTGTACGCTATTTCCCGCTTCCGAAAATCGACAATTTTCTTCGTATTACGGTGGGAACGGACGAGGAGATGGAGAAGCTTTTTGCCGCATTAAAGGAAATTCTGGCTGCCTGTCGGACGGGCGGAATTTTGTGAGGATATTATGCAAAAAAGAAATTACCAGCGGGAAATGGAGCAGACGATTGAACAAATCGTGAAAAACGAAAAAGTACCGAGATTACTGCTGCATAGCTGCTGCGCGCCTTGCAGCAGTTATGTTTTAGAACTGCTGAGCCGGTATTTCCGGATTACATTATTGTATTATAATCCGAATATCAGCCCGCGGGAGGAATTTGAAAAGAGGGCGCAGGAATTGCGAAGCCTTGTAGATAGGATGCCGACCGCCAATCCGGTGGAAGTATTGGTCAGTAAGTATCGTCCGGAGGAATTTTACGAAGCGGTAGGGGGGCTGGAAAATTGTCCTGAGGGCGGAGAACGCTGCGAGGTATGCTACCGTCTGCGGCTTACCGAGGCGGCGCGAATCGCCGGGGAGAAGGGGTTTGACTATTTTACCACAACCCTCAGTATCAGTCCGTTAAAAAATGCAGAAAAGCTCAATGCCATCGGCAGTGAGCTTTCCAAAGTATACGGAATCCCTTATTTTTATTCGGATTTTAAGAAAAAAGCGGGATATCAGAGGTCCATTGAATTGTCACGGGAATATGATTTATATCGCCAGGATTTCTGCGGATGCGTATTCTCAAAGGCAGAGCAGGAAGCAAAGCGAAGGGAAGCGCATGCAAAGCAGAATTAGCGTGTCTCATAAAGCGCATGGAGAACTTTTGCGGCTGCGGAACCGGCTACCCGGTTGCCCGAACCTGCATTTTCCATATAAACGAGGAAAGCGTAAGGCATTTCCGAATCGGTAAGGAAACCGGCGAACCAGCAGTTGGATTTGCCGGTTTTCGTTTCTATTGTGCCGGATTTGGCGGCGATTTCCGTGGTGGGAAATCTGGACAGGTCATACATCGTGGCTGCATTGTTCTTCATATACGATCGGAGCTTTCCTGCAATTTCTGCGGAGAGCAGCTGTGAGGTTTTCTCCGGCTTATGTTCATAGAGCAGCTTGCCGTCAGCGGTTACCTTTTGAAGCGTTGTCGGGAGAGCGGCGCGTCCGTCTCCTGCCACGGAACCAAGGTAAATAAGCATAGAGCAGGGATTTACAAGGTCATGGTAAAGACCGACGCCTGCCCAGCCGAGCTGATAATCCGTAATGGTTGCAAGTTCAAAGCTTCCCTTAGCAGTGTGAACGCCGCCCAGCGTATAACTGTGCGTCAAACCGGCCTTTCGTACATAACGCTGCAGGGTCTGGCCGCCGAGTTCCACGGAAAGGTCTGCAAATACGCAATTACATGAGCGAGCCAAAGCGTCTGCAAGAGACATGGTTCCGTGTGCCCGTTCGCAGGTTACGATATTATCCCCCACGGGAAGGGAACCGGTACATGTATATGTTCGTGTCTCCGCATCGGGAATCTCGGAGAGAACCGCCTCTAAGGTGATGAGCTTCATGATGGAGCCCGGGCGGAAGGTAGAAGAATAAAAACGATTCAGGTATGCTCCGTTATAGGCCGGGTTACTTTCCAAATCCTCAGGAACATGTTCGGGATCGTAGTCCGGAGTGGATACAAGACAGATGATTTCACCGGTTTTGTAGTTGTATACCGCAACACATCCCGCATGGTCTTCCAGAGCTTCTCTGGCGGCAATATTGAGACGGGAGTCTACCGTCAGCGTCAGATGGTTTCCCTCCTCTGTGATTCCTCCGGCGCCGGAAAGGGCGCTGTAGGAAATCAGGTAATCCGCATAGAGCGACAGGGCGGCAGTACCGATGTTGCCGTGTGCATCGCCGACAACGTGAAGGTTGGCAATTCGGGTTGCTTCGTCTTGGGAAAAAATCCGGCTGCCGTCCTGTACCTGTGAGAGCAGGACGCCGTTTATATCCTCTACCGTACCACTCAGCAGCTTCTGCTGGTCGGAGTAGAGGTGGCGGTTGTATCGCTGGATGAACCACCGGTCGCCCTTGGTGCCGTATTCGTAGAGAAAGAAAATCATTCCGAAGGTTAAAAACAGACAAATGCCCACACATAGGAGGGCGCGTCGCTGGATCTTCTTCATCGGTTGCCTCCTTTCTCCGGTTTGCCTGCTTTGCCCGGTTTCTTCAGAGCGGTAGCAATGCTGGCTCTCGGACGGGTGTCGGTTGCTTTTAAGAATGCCAGAAGACCCCAGGAAAGCAGCATGGAGGAGCCGCCGTTAGAAACAAAGGGGAAGGTTACACCGGTTAACGGAAGAATATCCACCGAACCGAAAACATTAAGCGCAGTCTGGAAAACAAGCATGGAAGTTGCAGAGCAGGCTGCAATTGTATAAAAACTGGAACGGCTCATTACACAGGAGCGGATCGCGTAGGCTGCCAACGCAAGGATACAAAGGACGGCAAGGCAGCCGACAATCAGTCCAAGCTCTTCGCATACCATACCGAATACCAAGTCGGTATCGGATGCGGCTNNTCCGTTGCCGACGCCGACACCGAACAGTCCGCCGGATGCAATTCCGGTCATGGTGCGAACCTGTTGGTAACCGCCCGTGCTTGCGTAATCCCAGGCATGGCGCCAGGTGGAGAAGCGATTCCAGATATAGGGCTTGGCAATCAGAATCATTGCACCCGCGGTTACCGCACCGCCGCACATCAAAAGCAGAGTTGCGAAATCCCCGGAACGCAGGAAGGAGATTACCAGAAAGGTAATAAAGAAAATCGTTGCGGTACCGAAGTCATTCATGAGACCGAGGCAAATGATAATGGAGAAGGACAAGACCATAAAGAGTCCCAGGTTTCGGCGGCGGAACAGACGGTCAAGCGTTGCAGAGCCGGCAAAAATATAGCAGAGTTTTGCAAATTCCGAAGGCTGGAAGCTGAAGCCGCCGATGCGAATCCAGTTGGTTGCACCATGGCGGAAGGAACCCAGCAGAAGCGTAAGCAGCATACAGCCGAGCGCCAGTGCGGCCATCATCCAACGTAGTTTT
Source organism: Lachnoclostridium sp. UBA7482 (assembly GCA_002479645.1). Taxonomy (GTDB): domain Bacteria; phylum Bacillota; class Clostridia; order Lachnospirales; family Lachnospiraceae; genus ISDg. The sequence goes on from DLOO01000056.1 coordinate 5,537, forward strand.
TGAACACGTTTCAAGTCCCGAAGCAGGAAACTCAGAATCAGAAAGCTGATAATACCCAATATAATTGCGGCAAGCTGCTTCGGCAGGGAATAGGGGATAGAGGAAGTAGTAATAGCCAGTGACAGTGTTGTCAGATAAAAGGCAATCATTTCGAGCTCAAAACCGATGACGTGCATACAGCGCACGACGATAAAATATCCCCACATAAACAGGGTAAAGAATAAAAAGGTCGGAATAATATGACCGGAGTATTTTTCCGCTTTGGTGATGCAGAACTGGATGCAGAGACCAATCTGCAAAACGGAAAGAAATAACAGGATGCTCCAGGGCGGAATCGGTCGAATCCGGCGTCTCTTTTTCTCGGTTTCTTTCTGCTCCGTATTGCTGATGGGGAGAAAGACAAGCGGGGTATCGCCGAGTGTAAAGGTGTCGCCGAAGTGAAGCGGCGCACCGTGCTCCACCTCGAGCGAACCGATAAAGGTGCCGCATTTGGAATCAAGGTCGGTGATGCGGAATTTTCCCGGCTCCTGACAGCTGATAACCGCATGGAGGCGGGAAACCGTCGCAAACGGGAGATTGATGTCGGCATGGCGGGAGCGCCCAAGGATGCATTCCCAGTGTGTCAGGCGGAAGGTCGTACCGTCTTCGAGGCGAACCTTGGCAAATACCTCCGGACGCTTTGGAATATTCAAAAGCGACACGATTGCGCCAACCAAAATAAAGAACGACAGAATGGGGAACAAATGGGAAAAGAACGACGTGTACCCTTTGGCAAAGCCCGGATAGGCTTCAGCCACTCGTTGAACCGCATGGTAAAATTCATAGGAAAACTGACTCAATGGGGAACCTCCTTTCGGATAAGATATCGCTAAGGCATACAGCGTATTTTCCTGATTTTACCACATTTATATAAAATAAGCAAATGCGTACCGTTCCGATTCGGAATTTTTGTTATATGAGCCGACGTAAGCTGAATTTAATGGAGTTTTGTGTCTGATTGTGGTAAGATATACGCGAAGGCAAAAGTGAGGATTCCTGTTTGTTTCGGAAGCTGAACGCGCACGCGAACTCGAAAACCGGAGGTTTTCGAGTCTTTTGCCGAAGCACCGGTAAAGTTATGCAAGTGCGCATCGTGAGGGGCGTAGCCCCGATGTACCATGTCATAGACATGGTAGGATATACGTGAGGGTTCCGGAACAATGCAAGCGGACTTACTGAAGCCGTTGCATAGGAATTAGCGGGTACTGCATTTGATTAAGACAGAAAGGGAATAGAAAAAACTATGGAAATAAAGTTTGAAAACATCGTCCTGCGGGATATGCTGGAATCGGATATTGAGGACTATGTGCGCTGGTGGACAACCGAAACCGAGTGGTCGAAGACCGATGCACCGTGGGAAAACGAAGATTCGGATGAAGAAACCGAGCGCGCGTCCTGGAGAGAATACTATGAATCCGTAAAGGGGCTTCCCGAGGATGTCTGCCGCTGGAAGTTTGAGATTGAAGTAAACGGCAGGCATATTGGCTGGGTGAGCTCCTATATGATAGATGAAAAATGGGAATGGATCGCAGTTCGGAGTATCAAAGAAGGACAGACGGTCTATCGTGCCGTCGGCATTGATATTTGCGAACCTGACACATGGGGTAACGGTATTGGCACAAACGCCCTCCGTGCCTTTATCCATTACTACTTGGAAAACGGCGTGGACGAGCTTTACACACAAACATGGTCGGGTAATGTCCGTATGATCCGCTGTGCCGAAAAGCTGGGCTTTGTTGAGTGCAGCCGTAATATCGGCAATCGTGAGGTTGACGGACAGAAATATGATGGATTGACTTTTCGGTTGGAGAGAATATTTTTTCAAAAAAATGCATTGGAAAACAAAAGAAAAAAGGAAATTGCATTTTTTTGTTGAATAATTAATCAGGAGGTATGTTGATACATGCCTCCTGATTGAGCAAAAGGACAAATGGAGGAACGTCATGGCAAATGTTCGTATTATGTTAGAGGAAAGAGAACATCAGATGCTGTCGGAATTTGCTGCATTTTCAGACGCAAGTAAAGGCAGAAAACAACCGGAAAAGCAGTGCGATATCCGGCCGGATTTTCAAAGAGACCGTGACCGCATCATCCATTCCAAGTCCTTCCGCCGATTGAAGGATAAGACGCAGGTATTTCTTACGCCGGAGGGTGACCATTATCGTACGCGTCTGACGCATACTCTGGAGGTTTCCCAGATTGCCCGTTCCGTTGCCAGGGCGCTTCGGTTAAATGAAGACCTGACGGAGGCGATTGCCCTGGGACATGATTTGGGGCATACCCCGTTCGGACATGCCGGAGAGCGGGCGCTTGACCGGGTTTGTCCGGCAGGCTTTAAGCATCAGGAGCAGAGCATCCGCGTTGTGGAGCTGCATGAGAAGGATGGTAGGGGACTGAATCTTACCTGGGAGGTCTTAGACGGTATTGTAAATCATCAGACCGCAGGGAAGCCCGCAACACTTGAGGGAGCGGTAGTTCGTCTGGCGGATAAGATCGCTTATGTGAATCACGATATTGACGACGCTATTCGCGGTAAGATTATCCGTGAGGAGGAACTGCCGAAGGATCTTACCGATATACTGGGGCACAGCCTGAAGGAACGGTTGAATACGCTTGTGCACGATATCGTCAGCAACAGCTACGAAAAGCCGGAGATTGTCATGTCCCCGGAGGTTTCGGAGGCGATGTACGCACTTCGCAAATACATGTTTGCCAGCGTATATACCAATCCCGTTGCAAAGGGACAGGAGCATAAGGCCGAGCATATGATTGAGCAGCTATACGAATATTACAGAAAACGTCCGGAGCTTCTGCCGGAGGAATATCGTCTGCTGTGGGAAGAACGAGGGGAAGAAACGGATCGCGTAGTAGCGGATTATATTGCGGGAATGACGGACAAGTATGCCGTTACGCGTTTCAGTGATATTATGATTCCGAAAGCCTGGGGAGTTTACTAATGTATTATTCAGAACAGATTATAGACGAGGTGCGAAGCCGAACAGATATTGTCGACTTAATCGGATCTTATGTGAAATTGAAAAGGGCCGGCAGCAGTCATCAGGGCTTGTGTCCTTTTCACAGCGAGAAGACGCCGTCCTTCAGTGTAAGCCAGGCGCGGCAGACTTACAAATGTTTTGGCTGCGGCAAGGGCGGCAATGTATTTACCTTCCTGATGGAATATGAGAACTTCTCCTTCCCGGAGGCATTGCGTTTTCTTGCGGACCGTGCCGGGGTGACCTTGCCGGAGGCGGATTTTACGCAGGAAGCAAAGCAGAAGGCAGAGGAACGCAATCAGCTTTATGCAGTGTATAAGAAGGCGGCGATGTATTTTTACCAGAAGCTGCGTACACCGGAGGGGAAGTATGCCTATGAATATCTCCGGAACCGTCAGCTTTCCGAGGAGACGATTGTAAAGTTCGGACTGGGCTACAGCGACAGCAGGTTATATCATGTGCTGAAGCAGGAGGGCTATAAGGACGAGTTTCTCGGCAAATGCGGTCTGTTTACTTATTCAGAGGAACGCGGCGTGAGCGATAAGTTCTGGAACCGTGTTATGTTCCCGATTATGGATGCGAACAGTAAGGTTATCGCATTTGGCGGACGTGTTATGGGGGATGCGCTTCCGAAGTATCTGAACTCTCCGGAGACGCCGATTTTTGAAAAGAGCCGACATCTGTATGGGCTTCACGTAGCGCGCAGGACGAAAAAGAACTACTACCTGCTGTGTGAGGGGTATATGGACACCATTGCGCTGCATCAGGCAGGCTTTGACAATGCGGTTGCGTCGCTTGGTACGGCGCTTACCGGTTTGCAGGCGAACCTTCTGAGCCGATATACGCATGAGGTTGTTATCACATACGACAGCGACGGTGCGGGACAGAAGGCAGCGCTTCGGGCGATTCCGATTCTGAAGGAAGCGGGGATACGGACAAGGGTGCTTGATATGCGTCCGTATAAGGACCCGGATGAATTTATTAAGGCGGAGGGCGCAGAAGCGTACGAGGAGCGGATTCGGAATGCGGTTGGAAGCTTCTTCTTCGAGATTCGCGTGCTTGCGTCACAATTTGATATGAACGACCCTGAGGAGAAAACCAAATTCTACCGGGAGGTCGCAAAGAGGATGATTGATTTTCCGGACGAGCTTGAGCGCCGCACCTATATGGAGGCATTTTGCAAAGAATATTATGTGGCGCCGGAGGAGTTCCGGAAGATGGTGAACCGTCTCGGAAACCAGGTGATGTTTCAGAAAAATAACGAGGAGGTCAGAGGGAAGGACCGTCAGGACTTGAAGGAACGAAGCCGACCCGACCGCGGCTTGCAGGCGGCGGAAAAGCTGCTGCTTACGTGGTGTGTGGAGCAGCCGGAGAGCTTTCGGATTCTGGATGGCATACTTGGCGCCGAGGATTTTGAGGAGGGTGTGTATCGCAGTGTGGCAGCGATATGTTTTGCACAATACAGAGAAAGCGGACGTGTGGAGCCTGCAAAGCTGATCAGCCGCTTTGAAACACGGGAGGAGCAAAGCCTTGCTGCGGATATTTGTTCGACGTCGCTTCGGGACGATATGAAGCCCGAGGAGCAAAAGCGTGCATTTGCCGATACGGTCATCCGAATTCGGACGCATAGTATTGAAGAGGCTAATGCCAAGGCTGTGCAGGAGAATGATGCAGCTAAGCTTTTACAGCTGATGAAGGCTAAGAGGGAACTGCAGAATTTGCATAAGCGTCTTTTACAGAATTGATGTAAACAAATGCGGAAGAGAATGGGGGAAATGGTATGGAAAACAAGAACAGGGACGAAGTAATGCCGGAGGAAACCAAAGGCGTTGAAAACGCATCTTCGGCAGAAAAGGAAGAGAATGCATTTGCCGGTTTTCAGGATAAGATGGGAAAACTGCTGGAATTTGCCAAGTCGAGGAAAAATGTGCTCGAGTATCAGGAGGTAAATGACTTTTTTTCCGATGTACCGCAGGTTCTGGAGCATGTGGATAAGATTTATGATTACCTTGAGAGCAACGGCGTCGATATTTTGAGAAAGGACGACGTTATCGACGGGGAACTCGAAATGATGCCGGAGATGGCGGAGGCAGAGCCTGAGCTGGAGAATATCGACCTTTCTGTTCCGGATGGCATCAGTCTGGAGGATCCGGTTCGGATTTATCTGGAGGATATCGGTAAGGTGCCGCTTCTCTCGGCGGAAGAAGAGGTGGCTTTGTCGGAAGCAATCGAAAAAGGAGACGACCAGGCGAGAAAGCGTCTTGCAGAGGCAAACCTTCGTCTTGTGGTAAGTATCGCCAAGAGATACATGGGAAGAGGCATGCAGTTCCTTGATTTGATTCAGGAGGGCAACCTTGGTCTGATTAAGGCGGTTGAGAAATTCGATTACCGCAAGGGCTACAAATTCTCGACCTATGCGACCTGGTGGATTCGTCAGGCGATTACCCGTGCCATTGCCGACCAGGCGAGAACGATTCGTATTCCGGTGCACATGGTAGAGATGATTAACCGTCTGATTCGTGTGCAGAGACAGCTGCTGCAGGAGCTTGGACGTGAGCCGTTCCCCGAGGAGGTTGCCAAGGCAATGAAGCTTCCGGTGGAGCGCGTTCTGGAGATCCAGAAGATTTCTCAGGAGCCGGTTTCCCTTGAAACACCGATTGGCGAGGAGGAGGACAGCCATTTGGGAGATTTCCTCCCCGACGATCAGATTCCCATGCCGGCGGAGGCTGCTGCTTATGCGATGCTTCGCGAGCAGTTATATGAGGTTCTGGAGACCCTGACGGAGAGAGAACAGAAGGTGCTCCGACTGCGCTTCGGTCTTGATGACGGAAGACAGCGTACGCTGGAAGAGGTTGGAAGGGAATTTGAAGTAACACGTGAGCGTATTCGTCAGATTGAGGCAAAAGCATTGAGAAAACTGCGCCATCCTTCCCGCAGCAAAAAATTAAAGGATTATTTGGAATAAAAAGAGGATAAAATGCATTTATCAAGTAGAATGAAAATGGTTGCGGATATGGTATCCTCCTGCGATACGCTTGCGGATATCGGCTGCGACCACGGATATTTGTCCATCTGGTTATTGCGAAACGGTATTTGCAAAAAAGCGGTCGCCATGGATTTACGGGAGGGACCGTTAAAGCATGCCGAAGGAAACCGCCGTTTCTTTCACATGGAGGAACGGATGGAGCTGCGGTTGTCGGATGGTCTGGCTAAGCTCGAGCCGGAGGAAGCGGATGCCATTGTATGTGCCGGTATGGGCGGACAGCTGGTAATCGATATTCTTCGGAAAAAACCGGAGTGTACCTTAAGGGCTTCCCAGCTGATACTTCAACCGCAGTCAGAGATTGCAGAGGTTCGCCGGTATTTGCATCATATCGGTTTTCGGATCGAGGATGAGGAAATGTGTTTCGAGGACGGCAAATTCTATACGGTCATGAAGGCGGTGCCGGGACGGGAGGACGCCTATTCGGAAGAAGAGTATCTGGCCGGAAAATGTCTGATTGCGAAGAAACATCCGGTTGCCTGTATATATATGAAAGAACAGGTGGAAAAAAGAAAAAAAGTATTGCAGGAGCTGGAAAAGGCATCTGTCGAAAAAGCAGCCGGGCGGCGGGAAGGAGCGCAATCCGAACTGGAAATTGCAGTAAAAGCGCTGGAGCGCCTGTGTGGGACCGTGCAGTAAGGAGTTTGCAGATTACGAATGCATGTGGGGAGGTTGGAAAATGCAGAGTGTGAAAATTCGATTTCAAAATAAAGAGAAGGAATATCCGGTAGGAGTTTCCCTGCAGGAAATCTGCAGCCGCGAGCTGGGGACGGCTTCGGAGGATTGCCTGTTGGCACAGGTGGACGGAAAGCTGTGCGAGTTGTTTAAGACCGTGTATAAGGATTGTGAGGTTTCTTTTTTGGATTATCATGAGCCTGCCGGAAGAAGAACCTATACAAGAGGATTGATTATGCTGTTTCTGACGGCAGTTTATCGTCTGTATGGAAAAGATGCCGCCGCCGGAATTCGAGTAGAACACAGTCTTGGACAGGGAATTTACTGTGAGAGCGACGAACTTGCGTTAAATGAGGAACGGATTTCTACGATTACGAGAGAGATGCGCCATCTGGTAGAAAAGGATTATGCCATCGAAAAGAAGAGTATGAATACCGCCAATGCGATTGCCGTATTCAAGGATGAGGGGATGGAGGATAAGGTAAAGCTGTTCCGCTACCGCAGAAGCTCGAAAACCAATGTCTATTGTCTCGGAGGATATGTGGATTATTTTTACGGTCATATGCCGCCGTCAACCGGAGGATTGAAGTATTTTGACATCCTGCGGTATCATGAGGGCATCCTTCTGATGCTTCCCGATGTGGCAGACCGGTATCAGGTGGCCGCACCGGTGATGCGTGAAAAACTGTATGAGACTCTGCAGGAGGCAAATCATTGGGGTGAGGCCATGGATGTGGCAACGGTCGGCGATTTGAATGCGCAGATTTCCGGCGGGAATCTCGGGGAGATGATTCTTGTGCAGGAGGCATTGCAGGAACGAAAAATTTCGGAACTGGCAGCAGCCATTGCAGCAAGGAAGGGCTGCAAATTCGTTATGATTGCCGGTCCGTCTTCCTCCGGAAAGACGACGTTTTCTCACCGATTGTCGATTCAGCTGCGGTCGCTGGGACTTCATCCGCACCCGGTTGCATTGGATAACTATTACAAGGACAGAGAATTTACACCGCGCCATCCGGACGGAAGCTATGACTTTGAATGTCTGGAGGCGCTGGACGTGGAGCTTTTTAACCGGCAGATGCTTGCGCTTCTGAACGGGGAAACCGTGTCGATGCCGGAGTTCAATTTCAAAATCGGCAAGCCCGAGTATAAAGGGAAGACGCTGACGCTCGGCAAGGACGATATTCTGGTGATTGAAGGGATTCACGGATTGAATGATGCATTGTCCTATTCTCTTCCGAAGGAAAGCAAATTTAAGGTATATATTAGTGCGTTGACAGAGCTGAATCTGGATGTCCACAACCGTATCCCGACAACGGACGGACGTCTGCTCCGAAGAATTGTACGGGATGCACGAACCAGAGGTACCGAAGCGAAGGAAACGATTGCCATGTGGTCTTCGGTGCGACAGGGGGAAGAGGACTACATCTTCCCGTTCCAGGAGGATGCGGATTATATGTTTAATTCGGCAATGATTTACGAGCTTTCGGTTATTAAGCAGTATGCGGAGCCGCTTTTGTTTGGCATCTCGGAGGATTGTCCGGAATGGCTCGAGGCAAAGCGTCTTCTCAAATTCCTCGATTATTTTCTCGGAATTCCGACGGAATCGATTCCGAAAAATTCGATTCTGCGTGAGTTTATCGGCGGAAGCTGCTTTGATGTATAGTATGCCGGATATGGGCTTTTTGCAGATTGCATTGTACAGAGCCTATTTTTGCAGGGAAAGGTTATATGTAACCTTTGTAAACGCAAAAAATGGTTGCATTTTGCCATGGGATAATGGTATGATAGCGAGGAGCAGCACAGATGATCGCGCCGTTTTCGGACGGTGAGGAAAGTCCGGGCTATACAGGGCAGGGTGCCGGATAACGTCCGGTGGAGGTGACTCCCAGGCTAGTGCAACAGAAAAGAAACCGCCCCGGTTTCGGGGTAAGGGTGGAATGGCAGTGTAAGAGACTACCGACTTTCTGGTAACAGAAAGGGCTGTGTAAACCCCACTCATAGCAAGACCAGACAGAAAGCGATACGGCGGCCCGTCGTGCTTTCGGGTAGGTCGCGTTTTCGGTGCGGAAGCATCGGAAGGAGCTGTGCGGTAACGTACAGTCAAGAAAGATGATCATCGAATACAGAACCCGGCTTATCGTGTTACTCAAAGACCGCGCCTTGTGCACGGTCTTTTTTTGTTCCATAGGAAGTTCCTATGGAACAAAAAAGTGGATGCGCACTTGCGCGCAAGGAAACTAGC
>DLOO01000056.1:14676-14832 GCA_002479645.1 Lachnoclostridium sp. UBA7482
ATTCGTCGAAAAAAATGTTACAAGGTCGTAAAAAAATGTAACAATTTCGTAACAATTTATTGGAAATACAAAATGTAAAACCATACAATAAAGTGGTTAAAATACGACGAGTAATTGTGCAAGCTGCACACCCTGCAATTACTGCCGACAAGAAAA